>NZ_VDAS01000039.1:0-26013 GCF_019584165.1 Enterobacter sp. EC_64 | reverse complement strand
TGCCCTAACAGGATCCCGGTCATCTCAAAATTGGTGTTAGTGTTAGACATATATTCAAGCCTATCTCTTATCTGGAGATACAGCTACTGTCTGGTGTTTCAGGGGGCTACATCAGAAAAATTTGTCGCGTATGCGAACAAAATCCTGGCGGAAGATGGCATTCAGTACAATGAATTGACTGCGGAACATCCGGCGTATCAGGATATCGTTGATGCGGTAAAAGAAGACAGTATCCAGACCTTAGGCTATTTCCTGCCGCCAACGGATTTGTTCCACACCATGGCGGAGCGTGTGGCTAAAGACCCCAAAGGCACAGGTACTGGCTTTATTCTGGAAGACCTCGCCACTACCTTACGCAACATTGAACAGAGCACGCTGGGTACCGACTCTGCGGATGACTTCAGCAACCTGTTTGAAGATCTCGATTTAGGTTCCAGCAAGCTCGGCAACACTGCGAAAGCAAAAAACGAATTGATCGGCAAAGTCATCACTGAACTCGACAAACTGAGCTTTAACCTGAGCGAAGCAAGTTCAGACATTCTGGGTGATGCCTACGAGTACCTGATCGGCCAGTTCGCCTCAGGCGCAGGTAAGAAAGCCGGTGAGTTCTATACCCCACAGCCGGTTTCCACTCTGCTGGCTAAAATCGTCACCACTCACAAGCTGAAACTGAAAAACGTATATGACCCGACCTGTGGCTCCGGCTCTTTGTTACTGCGCGTTAAAAGTGAAGCCTCGTCGGTGGGTAAAATCTACGGCCAGGAAATGAATCGTACCACCTATAACCTGGCGCGAATGAACATGATCCTGCACGGGGTTCACTATGCTGATTTTGAGATCATTCAGGAAGATACGCTGGAGCACCCGCAACATACACATCTGAAATTTGACGCCATCGTTGCTAACCCTCCGTTCTCCGCCAAGTGGAGTGCCAGCCCGCTGTTTATGAACGATGACCGCTTTGCTCAGTACGGTAAACTGGCTCCGTCCAGCAAAGCAGATATGGCGTTTGTACAGCATATGTTCCATCACCTGGACGATGACGGCACCATGGCGGTAGTTCTGCCTCATGGGGTCTTGTTCCGTGGCGCAGCGGAAGGCCATATCCGTCAGTTTATGATTGAGAAGCTGAACTGCATTGATGCGGTGATCGGCCTGCCTGCCAACATCTTCTACGGTACCAGCATTCCGACCTGCGTACTGGTACTGCGCAAGTGCCGTAAGCACAATGACAGTATTCTGTTTATCGATGCCAGCAATGACTTTGAAAAGGTGAAAACTCAGAACCGCCTGTTGCAGGAGCATATCGATAACATAGCCGATACCTACAACGACTGGAAAGCGGTCGAGAAATACAGCCATATCGCGACGCTGGAAGAAATCCGTAACAACGATTACAACCTAAATATTCCGCGCTATGTTGAGACTTTTGAGGTGGAAGAAAAGATTGACCTCAACGCAGTGGCGCAGGAAATCCGCGAGTTGGAAGGGAAAGTGGCAGAGATCGATAAGACCATCGCTGGGTTCTGTAAGGAGTTGGGGATTGATGCGCCGTTTACGTTGGTGGAGGGGAATAAGTAATGGTGCCAAAGATAAGGTTTAAATCATTCTCAGCCCCCCTGGGTAAGCATAAAATTGAGGATATTTTAGCTCGCTTTGTTTCCCCTGTATCCGTTTCTAAAATAGAAAGGTATCGAGAAATCGGGATTCGCTCCCATGGTAGAGGTTTATTCCATAAAGAGGAGGTGTCTGGTGCTGAATTAGGGAATAAACGCGTTTTTTGGATAAAGAAAGATGCTGTTATTTTTAACATCGTTTTTGCTTGGGAACAAGCGGTAGCAATTACTTCGTCGAAAGATGAGGGATGTATTGCATCTCACCGATTCCCAATGTACTTACCTAAAGATAACAAATGTAACACTGACTATATCAGAAGATACTTCCTGACAAAAAAAGGGAAATATTTATTAGAACTTGCATCCCCTGGTGGTGCAGGTCGAAACAAAACTCTAGGCCAAAAAAACTTCGATGAGTTGGTTGTAACTATTCCTGATGTTACAGAACAAACCAAAATCGCCGATTTTCTGTCCTCTGTTGACGAAAAAATCACATTACTGAACAAGCAGTACGACCTGCTGGGCCAGTACAAAAAAGGCATGATGCAGAAGATTTTTAGTCGAAAATTACGATTTATGGATGATGATGGAGCTGCGTTTCCTGTTTGGGAGAACCACAAACTTGGTGATGTTGCTATCTTTTTAAAAGGAAAAGGTGTTGCAAAAAAAGATATTGTAGAAGATGGTGAACGAGAATGTATTCGTTATGGTGAGCTATATACAGACTATGGTGAGGTTATAAGTAAAATAAAATCCAGAACAAATCAATCAATGACTAATAGCATTTTAAGTTTATCCCATGATGTTTTGATTCCATCATCAGGAGAAACAGCTATAGATATCTCAAAAGCTTCATGTGTTTTGAGTGATGGTGTGATATTGGGAGGAGACCTTAATATTATACGATCAAAAGTTATTGATGGTATGTTCTTGTCTTATTATATCAACTCTCAGAAAAAATACGAAATTGCTCAAATGGCTCAAGGTAACTCAGTCGTACATTTGTATGCAAAACAGTTAGCAAAAATAGAAATATTGTGTCCCTGTAAAAAAGAACAAACCAAAATTGCCAACTTTCTCTCTGCTCTTGACAATAAAATTGCTGTCAAAAAAGCAGAACTAGATAAATTAAAAACCTGGAAGCAAGGCTTGCTCCAGCAACTGTTTATATAATAATCATCCGGTCCGACCCACTCCGGGCCAGCACAATAACAAAAGGCACTACACACTGATGGCAACACAAAGCGAATACGAGTTAGAAGCGCAGTTGGTGGAACAGCTGGTTGGCATGCACTACGAACGGGTGAATGTCACCGACGAAACCAGTATGAAAACCAATCTGCGAAAGCAGATTGAAATCCATAACCGACTAGAATCTGCGCCACTCACGGACAGCGAATTTAACCGTATTTTCTTGCACCTGACCAAAGGCAATGAAGTCATCGATCGCGCTAAGATCCTGCGCGATCGCTACCAGTTATTGCGTGATGACGGCACCGAGAAGTGGCTCAGCTTTATCAATAAAGAGGAGTGGTGCCAGAACGAGTTTCAGGTGACGAGCCAGGTGAAGCAGTTCAACGCCGAGCAAAACACGCGTAAAACCCGCTTCGACGTCACGCTGCTGATCAACGGCCTGCCGCTGGTGCAGATCGAGCTTAAGCGTCGCGGTTTGGGGCTTAAAGAAGCCTTTAATCAGATTGCTCGTTATCATCGCGACGCGTTCTGGGTCGGCAGCGGCCTGTTCCAGTATGTGCAGATCTTTATTATCAGCAACGGCGTAGACACCAAATATTACGCTAACAACCGCGCCAATCACTTTGAGCAGACCTTCTTCTGGACCGATGAAAATAATAACCCGCTCAAAGCGCTGGAAAAATTCACCGACGCATTTCTGAAAGTCTGTCACATCGCCAAAATGATCACCCACTACACGGTGCTGAATGAAACCCGTAAGTGCCTGATGGTGATGCGCCCGTACCAGTTCTACGCCTGCGAAGCGATGATCCGCCATGTGAAGGACAATCTCCACAAGCAGGGACGGCCGGAGAACGGCTATATCTGGCATACCACCGGCTCCGGTAAAACGCTGACCTCGTTTAAAGCCAGCCAGGTGATCATGGAGATGCCGGAAGTGGATCGGGTTATTTTTGTGGTCGATCGCCGAGATCTGGATTATCAGACGGCGAAAGAGTTCAACGGCTTTGCGAAAAACAGCGTGGACACCACCAACAACACCGGTACGCTGATAAAACATCTCAAGCAAAGCAGCACCAAACTGACCCTGACCACCATTCAGAAGCTGAATAACGCCATCACCCATGAAGGGTATAAAGCGCAGCTCGCACACCTGCGCAAAGAGCGCATTGTCTTTATCTTTGATGAATGCCACCGCAGTCAGTTCGGTGATACGCATAAAGCGATCGTGAATTTCTTCGAGAATGCTCAGCTGTTTGGTTTTACCGGGACGCCAATCTTTGCCGATAACGTCAATATCACCAATGGGGTCAAACAGACCACCGAGCTGTTGTTCGATAAATGCCTGCATAAATACGTGATTGTCGACGCCATCCGCGATGAAAACGTTCTGCGCTTTGCCGTGGAATATGTCGGCACTTACAAACGCAAAGAGAGCAGCAATGAGATCGATATCGATGTGGAAGATATCGACACCAAAGAGGTGATGGAAAGCGATATCCGGTTAGGCAAAGTCACCGACTATATCCTTGCCCATCATAACGCCAAGACTCGCAATCGCGAGTTCACCGCGATGTTCTGCGTCGGGTCAGTCGATATGCTGATCACCTACTACAAACTCTTTAAAGAAAAGCAGGCCGTACTGCAGGCGGCGGATGCCAACTACAAGCCATTAAAAATTGCCACCATCTTCACTTATGCCGCCAATGAAGCGGACAAAAGTGATAAAGAGGCGGTAAACGGTCTGCTGGATGAAGAGGATATTAGCCTGCCGCAGGGCTCGAAAGTTGATACCTCGAGTCGCGATCATCTGGATAGTTTTATCAAGGATTATAACGAGCTGTATGGCACCAGCTACTCAGCCAATGATTCAAAGAGCTTCTACGACTACTACAAAAATATTGCTCAGCGTACCAAAGAGAAAGGCATCGATATTCTTCTGGTGGTGAATATGTTCCTCACCGGCTTCGACAGCCCGGCGCTGAACACACTGTACGTCGATAAAAACCTGCGTTTTCACGGCTTGGTGCAGGCGTTTTCCCGCACTAACCGCATTCTCAACGAGAAGAAAAGCCACGGGAATATCGTCTGCTTCCGTAATCTGAAGAAAGCCACCGACGATGCTATTGCCTTGTTCTCAAATAAAGATGCCTCTTCTACCGTGCTAGTCAAACCCTTTGACGAGTACTTCGGGGATTATCAGGACGCTGTCGATCGCTTGTTAACGCTGACGCCAACGGTGGAAAGCGTGGACGATTTACCGGATGAAGAAGCGCAACTGGCATTCGTAACGGCGTTTCGTGATGTGATGCGTTTAAAAAACATCCTCGAAAGCTTTGCCGATTTTGAAGATGCGGCGAAACCGCTGTCGGACCAGACACTTGCGGATTTCACCAGTAAATACCTCGATATTCACGACAAGGTGAAAAAGCACTCCAGCAAGGAGAAAGTCTCGATTCTTGAAGACGTGGATTTTGAAGTCTCGTTGATTCATCGCGACGAAATTAACGTTGGCTACATTCTGCGTCTGCTAGCGGGCATACAGGCGATGCCGCCAAAAGAGCAGCAGGAGCAGAAGAAAAAGATCATGGATATTGTCGACAGCGACGTCACGCTGCGTAGTAAACGTGAGCTTATTGATAATTTTATCGAAAAAAGCCTGCTGCATGCCTCGCATGACGAAGATATCACTCAGGTGTTTGAAGCTTATGTCGAACAGGAAAAAGGTAAGGCGCTGGCAGCCTTGTGTAGCGAAGAGCGACTTGATTCGGTCAAACTGACCGGCTTACTGGATAACTACCTCTTTACCGACGTGATGCCGCGAGAGGATGAAGTGGCAGAAACGCTAACCTGGACGCCGAAGATTCTGGAACGCAAGAACGTGCGGGCACGTGTCTATGACCGTGTGCGCAATGTGATTGAAACGTTTATCAATGGGATGCGCGGGTTTTAAAAGATTTTGGTGACGAATATGGGAGAGGTATTTTCATGAGTGAGATAGATATCCAGGGTGATGACGCGTTGGTTCAACTGCTGTTGAACGCAGACAAAGGCGATATAGATCTGCTGATCGATTATGTCACTAACACCAGTAAGCTTGGTTTTTCCATGTCAGACAGTGTGAAGAATGTATTACAGGATGCCAAACGCCAGGATATACCTGATGACGAAACTCTGCGTCTGCTTGTTCGGGAGTTGCAGCATTTCGGTGGTAATACGTTCGTGAATCTGTTTCGTCGCAACGGCGTCAACTACAGCGAAATTGTAGATGACGTTGCCAGCCATCTGAAGATGAAAGTCCCGGCTGATGCATCGGTAGAAGAAAAAGAAGCGCTGATTATTGACTGTGTATTTACCTCGTCATGGAAAAAAATGTCGGATGATGAGCGCCGCCAGATTCTTCGTGAGATGGGCATAAACGGCTCTGCCAGTATGGATATTCCTGTCTGGCAGAGAGCGGCACTCGTTGCCAATAGTCTTGCACAAACGACCGCAGGCAAAGTACTGCCTTTAATTGCAGGGCTTGGCATCGGGCGCGTTTTGGGCGTATTAACCGGGCCGGTTGGCCTGGCTATTACGGGTCTTTATACCGCCTATGACATCTCAAACCCTGCGTTTCGAGTGACACTGCCTTGCGTGGTGCAAATTGCCTGGATTCGCTTAAAAAACTCCCGCCAGTTCCGGCTTGCCACCCAGCCATCACCTGCCACGCTGCCTGCTCTCACATACGATCAACGCTGGGGTTTTGGGCATGATATTAACCAACCTGCGCTTACGGTTGCGACAATTCCACCTTCGGAAAGTATCAACACGGGTGCGATGCAGGAACAGGATATTGCCGGTATTTCACGCCTGAGCCCGCTGTTGCAAACATTACCCTCACTAGCGACCTCTGCACATGTTGCCAGCCATCAATATATGGAGGTCATTATTAATGGTCCTCTGGCGAGTGTAAAAGATGGCCCTGGTTTCCGTGGATTTAGCCTGGGAGAAAAAGGCATCAAAGAACATGCCGTTCTGCTGAATCCTGACAAACTCAGTCAGCTTGTTAACGCCGGAATGTTGTTGAATGTTGCTTCTGCCGTGCTAGCGCAAAAGCACCTGGCTGATATCAGTAAAAAATTGACGGAGATTGTTGAAGCAGTACGCGAGGTTTCTGCGTTCCAGAACAATGCACGTAAGTCAGAGATCATTGGAGCCATACAGTATCTGCAGCAAATTACCCCCACGGTCCTGGAGGGGCAATGCTCACCCGCAATACGTCAAAAACTGGAGGATATTGAAGTCCAGTTTTCCGCCCTGCAGGCACACTTACTGACTGATATTACTGCTACTGGCGACAAAGTGGCAGCACTTAAAGACCGTGGGCTCTTTGGCAGTTCGGAAATTACGAATAAGATCCAGACACAACAAAAGATCCTTGATGAACGAATCCATGAATGGGACCTGGCAATGAAGGTTCGTGCGCAAGCGTTACACCTTTTGATTCATGCGGAAGGTAACACAACACTCGTCAGGCACCGCCAACAAACCATTGTTCATAACTATCAGGAGTTCGGAAGCGTTGTTGACAAAGTTGAGCGTCAGCTTCACCAGCGGATACAAGGCATCAGCGCATTGACGGAACAGAGCAATACCACCAATGCCAATAAAGTATTACTGCGGAAATGGACGACAACGACATTAATGCATCAAAAGATGGCTATTGAAGAGGCCCATTCGTCGTTCGGGAAATTCCAACAAGGATTGTTGGCTGAGCAGCCGCAATCTGCGCGATTACTGGTAGAAATGCAGGACGGGAAACCGGTGAAGTGTTTTGAATTGCCGCAAGTATGAACAATTCGTCTTTTTTTTGAGTGGGCATCGAATGGAACATGACAATTCTTCACTGGTTGAGTTGCTACCGGAATTTTTTCACCAATGGCCAAAAAACCTGGAGTGGGCCAGAGAAAAAGATAAAAAAACAAATATTGATGCATCTCAGCTAACTGAATTCTTCAGCCTTCTCTCTGAACCACTGAAAGTTGTTCAGCATCGATCTTTATCTTTTGATCCCTGGGAAGTAGCAGGCCTTGGGCGTAAAGAAGTTCGTAACACAGCTGTTCTTGCCTGGCTTCTTGATCCTGAGGGGACTCATGGTTTCGGGAGACTACCTTTACAGGCATTCCTGCAGGCAATACGACACAGCAGAAATGATATCCCTGAAGATTACCTTCACTATTGTCGGGTGCGGGTTGAAACTAATCCTACTGGCGATAATACCAATCGTGTTGATGTAGAAATCAATGCGGATAATTTTTTCCTGCTTATAGAGGTGAAAATTGATGCGTATGAACAGCCAGAACAAGTCGCCCGATACTGTTCTGATGCTAAATTGCGCGCAATGTCACGTCCTTGGGCCGTTATCTTTTTAACGCCTCGTGGCGGAAAACCGCTGACCTGTGGCTTAGATTTCAAACCAGAGGATGTTCCCTGTATTTCCTGGCGACATCTCGCTACAGCTTTAGAGTCTTCGTTGCAACAACATTACAAAGAATTCATTTCTGCCAATGAAAACTCGCCTTCACGCCAAATGGCTGCCCATGCCGCATTTTGCTTTCTTAATCGAGTTCGTACATTTTAATTTAAGGGATTAGACATGAATCCACACAGCGATGCAGAACGTCAGGCCGGTATACTGATTCTTTCGCAGCTAAAGATGTTTAACGAAGCTGTTGTTTATTTTGAACAGCATTTAAGCCCTGCCTTCTGGAAAAGCTTTGATCAGTGTGTTGAAAGATTTATGAAAGACAACCGCTGGGTAGGTAAAGCAAATTATGAACATCAGGATTATTGCTGGCTAGCCCATCCAGCCTGGGTCATTGAAGGCGTTAACTGCAAATATTGGTTTGAAAACAGTTCGACTGTTACTGAAGGGAATGATTATATTTTAGCCGTCCTGACAGGTACGGGAACCGAGCAGGGGCAGTTTGGTTTTGAGTTTAAATTGAATGCTGGGTATTTTGGTGGAGTCAAAAAAATTGCTAATTATGCGAGTAATATTCAGCAATCCTATCGTGAGCAACTGCAGACACTAGGGCTATTGGAACAAGGGAAAGGTAACTATTTCCTACCTATCACGATTGAACCTAATTTACTCACTGAATGCTGGAAAGAGCATGGTGAGTTTCCAGTGGAACATGAAGTATTTTTCCCATTGCAAACAGCTCTTGAAAAGCTACTACAATCTACAAAAATTCTGGATGCTATATTTTTGGCCGAAGCGCAGATTGCAGTAAGTGAATAAGATTAAATAATTAACATTATCTGGTTTGATTTGGCCTTTCTCGCTTAAGAAAGGCCATTGCAGTAAACATTATCCCCGACTACACCCGAAACTTCTATCTCCCTCACCAAATACCTTCGTATCAAGCTTGGTCAAGTAATCCAGTCGTTCAAGCAACTCATCGTATGTGACGTCAAAATCAGGATCGTTTTTGTCCAGTATGTATTTACCGTTATCGGGAAAATGAACAAGATCACGACAATCTTCAATCTCTAGTCCGAGAGCACTGTACCAAGCTCTGACTATCTGGTTGCTAAGTGTACCACTATGCTTAAGATGCCCCAGATGGTAATAAGCATCCTTGTTAAAAAATAAGCAAATATGGAAATGGCATTTTCCACTCGTTGAGTATTCTCTTGCCCAGACATTACGTACAACGTTCTTGTTGACTCTGATCCCAGCAAACTTTCTGCGATGTTCATGTGCTTCCATAATCGCTTTCATCGAATCCAGAAATCGTGATATTGCACCGGGTTCAAGGTTAGGAAAACAGCATACTGTATCACCATTATCTAAAATAGGTGGGTAATGAAGATCCGCTCTTAATGCCATAGTGTAAGCACACCCGTTTTAGTTCCACGCACTTTTTGAGATTTCCGGGGTTTCAGCCATCAGCAGGTACTCTTCCGGTGTCAGGTTATTCAGAGATTCGTGGGGGCGCTCGCCGTTATATTCAGCCAGCCAGCGCTCTGTAATTTCCCGTGCTTCATTCAGTGTTCTGAACAGATAAAAATCCAGTATTTCTGTTCTGTATGTCCGGTTGAACCGTTCGATAAAGGCATTCTGTGTTGGCTTGCCGGGACTGATAAACTCCAGCATCACACCATGCTCTTCTGCCCATTGTGCCAGCGTCAGCGAGACCAGTTCCGGACCGTTATCCATCCGCATCTTCAGCGGATATCCGCGGTTTGCCACGATCCTGTCCAGCACTCTCACGACCCGCTGCGCCGGGATATTCAGGTCAATTTCGATCGCCAGTGCTTCGCGGTTAAAATCATCCACCACGTCGAAGATCCGGAAGCGTCTGCCGCACACCAGCGCATCGTGCATAAAATCGATGGACCAGCTCTGGTTCATCGCCTCTGGCGTCGCCAGCGGAGCCGGATTGCGCACCGGCAGGCGCTGTTTTCCCTTACGGCGAAAATTCAGTTTCAGCAGGCAGTAAATCCGGTGAACGCGCTTATGGTTCCAGCTGTTACCCTTCCTGCGCAGCACCTGAAAAAGCTTTTTGAATCCGTATCGCGGATAGCGTTCAGCCGCAACGCTCAGCGCCATAATGACCGGCTCATCACGTCGCGTATCCGGCTGATAACAAAATACCGTCCTGCTCAGCGATAATATCCTGCATGCCTGACGTAAGCTCATGGCAAACTGCGCGGTCAGATAGCTGACCAGCTCACGCTTTATCGCTGGTTTTAAAGCTTTTTTTCAATAACGTCTTTCAGTGCGCGGCACTCGAGACTCAGGTCCGCAAACATCTGTTTCAGCCGGCGGTTTTCATCTTCGAGGTCTTTCATCTTTTTGATATCAGAGGCTTCCATACCGCCGAACTTCGCTTTCCAGTTGTAGTGCGAGGCCTCAGAAATTCCAGCTTCGCGGCAGACATCTTTGACGGTGCGTCCGGCTTCGACGGACTTCAGAACGGCAATGATCTGGTGTTCGGTGAATCGAGCTTTGCGCATGGCGATCTCCTCCAGGAACATAATCAGTATGCCGGAAGATCTCTAAATGTGAATGGTCCGCTTTACCGGGATGCTTACAGGGTCATTGACACGACCGCAGGGGATTTTTAAATAAATAATTATCTATCGACTAAATTTCCCCTTGCCCCAGCCCTCGCCACGGGCCGTTAAGTCGATTGACGGCGCGGCAGCTATTCCCTCAGCATCATAAAAAAATGCGGACGTTGTAAAGCTGTACACGGTGCCATAAACAGTAAATGAGATATTGTTGCCTATGCCGTCAACTTTCGCACGGGCGGTGTTCGCGGTAAGCGTTGGGGCGATATGTTGTTTTTCGAGAGCCGCCAGCGGATCGCCGTCAATCTTGCTTGCTAAAAAATAACGATATACTTCCCCTGTGGTCATGTTCGAGCCGTCATATTCAGTTATATATAACCACGTACGGGGCGTGAGTTGGCGAACCTCATAAAGTTTGTCACTCACCGTTAAGCGCTGGATATGCTGAAAATAACAGTATCCCGCAATCACGATAGCCATGGTGAATGTAGCCACCCAATGCAACGTCTTAAACGCCTTAATAGTGGTGCTGCTTAACATAGTCTATGCCTTGCTTTATCCAAAATTGGTCCATCGGATCATCACCAAACGGCGGGGCTCCCGTAAAATTGCCCCATTCCGGCCTTGATGTGCCGGCCTTCCACTGCGCCGCGCCAGCGGCAATAAGCAAAATCTTTTCAGGGATGCACGCTGCATAACCCACAGCGCCGTAATGAAAATTTCCGAAGTCAGCGTAAGCCCGTTTTTGTTGTTTGTAATCCCACGGTCCGCCGTTCCTTACTCGCTCATAAAACCACGTATACGTAAGCGGGGTGGCCATGTCCTGAACTCCGTGACGCGCCCGCGCAAGCCTGATGTGTTCGCGCAATATCTCCAGCCCGCGGGGCGGGTAAATCGGTATACATGCCATCGTTATTCCCTTTTACCTGGCAAAACCAGCAACATAAGAGCAACAGCACGGCGCGATACTGTTTGAGATCAATCTATTAATTTTATTTGCAACATCAATAAGTAACCCGATTAAATAACACGAATCTATAACACAATTTGTATCACCTGCGATCGGTTTTTAGCCGTTAATGAGGGTTTATTCTCTTTACATAAAATGGAGTTTTAAAAATGGCTATTCCTGCTTACCTGTGGCTTAGAGACGATGGCGGCAACCCGATTTATGGATCTGTGGATGTTCAAAACCGCGAGGGAAGCATTGAGGTGCTTTCTTTTAGTCACGGCCTGTTAGTTCCTACCGATAACAACACGGGCAAAATCACCGGTACACGCTTACATGCGCCGCTCGTAATAGAAAAGGAGTTTGATAGCTCCAGCCCATATCTTTATAAGGCCGTAGCTACCGGGCAGACGCTGAAAAGCGCGGAAATTAAGTGGTATAAAATCAACGATGCGGGGCAAGAGGTAGAGTATTTCAACATGCTGTTGGAAAACGTCCGGATAGTCAGCATTAACCCCGTTATGCATAACTGCAAAGAGCCAGGTTTACAGATGCATAATCATAATGAGGGCGTACAGCTGCGCTATGAGCGGATCACCTGGAAGTATTGCGATGGGAACGTCCAATATTCAGACGCGTGGAACGAGCGTGTAACAGCGTAAAAAAAAGGGCGGTTAATCCGCCCTATATTGTTTTTAGTGCCAATTCTTTCGCACCTTGGGTTTGCCAGCACGTAGCCTCCCTCGATGGCAATACCTCGCGCGATCACCCGGTGCCGGCTCTCCGCACTTCTTACACGTTTGGGGTATTTTAATCATGCTTAATGCTGTTAAGCATTCTCTGGCAGTTACCGCCTCTGATTTTTGCTGCACCCTATGCAAGCACATACGTAATCAATCACACATAGTCCGGCCTGCCGCTCACCCTCACAAACCCTAAAAACTAAAGAAATCCCCCATCGCGCCGATCATCATCCGTGTGTATTATTTCCTGTAGCTTTTACAACAACTAACCTTAACTCAAATACTTAAGCGCCAAAGCGAAAGGCATCATGAGCACACCGATCAAACGGCTAGAAATCATTAAAAATGCCATTGAACTGGAAGATGACGACATCATCCAGAGCCAGCTGACACGCCTGAAAAATGAAGCGTTTGACGATGATCTACAGGCAATCGTCGTGGCGCTTGAGGAGAAGAACTACACCGCGGCCATGGCGGCCATTACCGCCTGGCTGCAGGGCCAGCGCGCCGTGACGCCGTGGCGCGATCCACAGGTGGCGGCCAGCAAGCTGGAGCTGAAGGCGCTGGAAGAGCGTCTGCGCGATCTGATTGACCGCCGCAACGCGCGGGTACAGCAGCTTGATGAGTTCAACGATCTCTATTTCTCCCGCCTCGGGCCGCTGATGCAGCAGATCCTCGCCCTGCGTAAAACGCTGGCGGAGCTGAACCTGCGTCGTCAGCAGGCGGAAGCGCGTCGGCGCGAGGAGGATTACCGTCGCTGCCAGCACTATATGGCGCAGGCGGTAGAGGTGCTGGCGACGCTGACCCAGCGCTGGCGCGATCTCCCGGCCGACTCCGTCCAGGCCGCTGAGGCGCGTAAGCATCTGGAGCAGCAAAGCAATCTGATTGCCAACCTACTGGCCGAAGCGCTGGAGCTGGAGAGCGGCTTAACGCGCGAAGAGGAGCCTGCGCGTCAGGCGCGCGACGAGGCGAACGAAGAGTACGAGAAGTATCGCGAACAGCATCACGATGCCGAAGTGCGGCTGCGCAAAGGTAAGCATCTTTCACAAGAGGACCAGAACGAGCTCAAGCGTCTCTGGCGGCAGGCGAGCAAGCTCTGCCACCCGGATCTGGTGGCGGACGATTTGAAAGAAGAAGCCAACAGCATGATGGTACAGCTTAACCAGGCGAAGCAGCGCGGCGATGTGAAAGCCATTCGTTCGTTGGTGGCCCGCCTGCAGCAGGGCTTCGAGCCATTGATGGCAAGCGACAGGCTGAACGATCTGGAACGTATCCGCAAAAAAATGGCGCAGGTTCGCGAGCAAATCGACATTTTAGTGAACGAGCTGGCGGAGCTGGAGAAAGAGGAGTCCTGGCTGCTGGTCTCGTCGTTGAGCAATATGGAAGCGTACTTTGCTCAGCAGGAGAAAGCGCTGCACGAGGTCCGCGCCTCGCTCGAACATCAGGTGAGCGAAGCGCAGCTGGATTCGGCAGCCTGATTATTTGGCGTGCCAGTATGCGCTGGCACGCACCAGCTGTGGGTCAATCGCGTCGGTTTCAAACTGACGGCTCAGGCGTTTCACCACCTTCCCTTCCCCGGTCAGCCAGATAAAGTAATCGTCCTCCGGAACGGTCAGCGCCGCCAGATGGTCAGCGACTGCCTGCTCGCTGTGGCCCACCACCCACGTGATATTGAACGCGCTCAGGTCCGCCAGATAGTCCTGGTACGATTCATCCCCAACCGTCACGACCGCGTGTATGTCCGGGCGAACCGGCAGTTGAGCAATGCTCTCTAAGCGTCGGCGCAGCGCGGGCATGCCGGATTCATCGCACACGTAAAGCTGCCAGGCGTAATCCTCCGGCACCACCAGCGAACCGCGCGGGCCGCCGATGGTCAGCTTGTCTCCCGCTTTCGCCTCAACCGCCCAGCTGCTGGCAATGCCGCCGTCATGAATGAAGAAATCGAGAACCAACTCATGATTTGCCTCATCGTATAGCGGCGTATAGTCGCGCGCCTGCGGACGCACGCCGTCGCCCCAGTCGATGCCTTCATCGGTGACCACCGGCGGCGTAAACGTCGTCCCGGGTGCCGTGAAAAAGACTTTGGTATGGTCGTCGAAACCGCGGGAGCTAAAGCCCTCCAGCGCCTCGCCGCTTAGCACAATGCGCTGAAAACCCGCGCTGACGCGCTCAACGCGGAGCACCGTCAGCTCGCGAAAACGCAGGTCATTACGAACACGCTGTGGATAACGAGTAGATGCCATTTTTAGACCCTTTTCTGGTGAATACGATATATCTAAATCAATTTTCAAATGATAATGATTACTAATAAGGAAAAATGCAAGATCTTTTAGATTGCATCTGAATATATCTTAGATATAGTTTAGATATATCAAAAAAAGGGAATATTATGCGACACGAACACGAGGGCGGCGGACGTCGTCCGCGTTTTTTCGGCCACGGCGATCTGCGGCTGGTGATTCTGGATATCCTGACCCGCAACGCGAGCCACGGCTATGAGCTGATTAAAGAGATCGAGAACCTGACCCAGGGGAACTACACCCCGAGCCCGGGCGTCATCTATCCAACCCTGGATTATTTGCAGGATCAGGCGTTTATCACCATTACAGAAGAAGAGAACGGGCGTAAGCGCATTGCGATTACCGCTGAAGGACAACGCTGGCTGGACGAAAACCGGGAACAGCTGGAACAGATACAGGTGCGTATCAAAGCGCGCAGCGTCGGCTTTCAGCTGCGCAAAAACCCACAGATGAAGCGGGCGCTGGATAACTTTAAGGCGGTATTAGACCTGAAGGTGAATCAGGGAGAGCTCAGCGACGCGCAGCTTAAGCAGATTATCGGCGTGATTGACCGCGCGGCGCTGGAGATCTCCCAGCTGGATTAAGCCGGTGCGTGCTCGCTCACGCGGAAGACGCGTACCAGCTCTTTCAGGTGCATCGCCTGTTCGTTAAGCGATGCCGCCGCCGCGACGGATTCCTCCACCAGCGCGGAGTTTTGCTGGGTAGTGGCATCAATCAGGCCAATCGCGCTGTTGATCTGCGAGATCCCCTCCGTCTGCTCATGGCTGGCCTGACGGATCTCGCGCAGGATCGCATCCATCTCCTCCACGTTGCCAACCATGCCGTTGATCAGCCCACTCGCTTTTTCGACCAGGTTCATCCCGTCCTGGGTCTGGCTGGTGGAGCTCTCAATCAGCTCGCGGATTTCGCTGGCAGACGACGCGCTCTTCTGAGCAAGCTGGCGCACCTCTCCTGCCACCACCGCAAAGCCGCGGCCGTGCTCACCGGCGCGCGCCGCTTCCACCGCCGCGTTCAGCGCCAGAATGTTGGTCTGGAACGCAATAGCGTCGATCAGGTCGATAATGTCGGACATCCGGTTGGAGGTCTCGTTAATCAGGCGCATTTTGCTGGTCACCTGCTTCATCATCTCACCGTTGTTTTTGACCACCGTGGCGGCATCGGCAGAAAGGTTGGTCGCTTCACCGGTATGCGAGGCGGTATTTTTCACCGTCGCGGTGATCTGCTCCATCGAGGCGGCAGTTTGTTCAACGGAGCTGGCCTGCTCTTCCGTGCGTGCGGCCAGATCCTGGTTCCCGGCGACAATCTGCGCGGCTGCGCTGGAGATATTCTCCGAGCCGGTCTGCACCTGCTGCACAATGTCCAGCAGACGCGTCTTCATCTCCATCAGCGCATGCAGCAGCAGGCCCGTTTCGTCTTTGCCGTGCGGCGTGATGCTGCCCGTCAGATCGCCCTCTGAAATCGCTTTTGCGAAATTCACCGCCTCACCGAGCGGGCGGGTGATAGCGCGCACGATAAACCAGCCAATCAGGCTGCCTGCCGCAACGCTAAAGAGCGTGAGCAGGATCAGCAGCAGACGGTTAGACCTGAAATCCCCTTCCACCTGCGTACCCGCACGCTGCATCTCGCTGTTCTGAATGGCGATCAGCTCCTTCACCTTCGCTTTGTAAGCCTGCTGCACGGCGAGGGTGGTAGTCATCATTTCCTGTATGGCGCCCGCACGGTTGTTGTTCTGCACCGCCTGCAGAATGCGGTAGCGTGAATCCAGGTACTGCTGGCGCACGCTGCGGATCTCCGCCAGCACCTGCTGAGACTTTTGATCCTGCAAGGCGGTGTTCAGCTCGCCCAGGATCACCGTGATATGCTCGCTGATCTCTTTCAGGCGCTGCTGAGATTGCCCCGTGTAGGTACCCTGCTCGTCCAGCAGCATCAGCTGTTGAGTGCTAATAAATTCCTGGAAGTTATCAATTAACTGGTTCGCTTTTACCGTAGTCGGATAGTCATGGGTAACAATGGACTGCATCCCATTATTTGCCCGGTTCAGGCTCAGCAAAGACACACTTGCGCTGATCGCCATCAGGACAATAAAGAACCCAAACGCCAGAAATAATTTCGTGCCGATCTTTACGTCATGAAAGAACATATTTTCTCCATCGATGTGATTATTTCTCAGACGATCGCTGTTATCGGTAACGATTTCGCTAACTTTATGAGTTTGATCGTTTTTTTATTTCATAATCCTCACAATACATAGGTGCAGGCTATTAATATGGCCTCATCGATCGTTACCAGACCGCCAAACGGGGTATTTTCGAAATAGCATTCTGAAGAACTGACTTAGGCTGGAATAAATAACTGACGCACTTTCTTTAGTTATTTAATATTAAATTAACAATAAACCCATTAATAGTCACAATCAGAAAAATAAAAAGCCGTTTATTCCCTACGGTATAAACGGCTTTTTTGGAACATGACTGACTCAATGGAGCACGGTCACCGCATCCTTAAGGCGTCCGGCGCGGTGCTTCACCATGGCCGAAATGTGCGCGCTCTCCTCGACCAGATCGGCGTTTTTCTGCGTGATGCTGTCGAGTTCAGCTACCGCGCGGGTTAGCTCTGATAAGCCGGTTGCCTGCTCGGAGGTCGCGTGGCTGATCTGGGCGATAAGCTGGGTCACGTTTTTCACCTGCACAACGATATCATCCATCGTACGGCCCGCGGCGTGAACCTGCTCAGAACCGGACTGCACCTTGCTGGCACTGGCATCAATGAGTTTACGAATATCATTAGCCGCACTGGCGCTGCGGCTGGCGAGATGACGGACTTCGCCCGCGACCACGGCAAACCCTTTGCCCTGCTCCCCTGCCCTTGCCGCTTCAACCGCCGCGTTCAGCGCCAGAATGTTGGTCTGGAACGCGATATCGTTAATCAGGGAGGTGATCGAGCCAATGCGCTGCGTGCTGTCGGCAATGTCATCCATCGTTTTAACGACGGTTTGCATCGCGTTGCCCCCTTTCGTCGCCGCGCTGCTGGCGGCCACGGAGAGTTTGTCCACCTCGGCGGCGGTCTCGGAGTTACTCTGCACGGACGCGGCCATCTGGTTCATTGTCGCGACGGTCTGCTGCACGTTCGCGACGGTCTGACGGGTCCGATCGTTCAGATCTTCATTTCCCTGCGCCAGCCTGTCGCTGCCGTCACGGACGCTCACCACCTGGCTCGACACGTCATTGATCAACCAGCGGCACATCAGGCCAAGTTGTCCTACCGCGCGCAGCGTCAGGCCCAGCTCATCGCTGCGGTTAAGATGCTGCACGCTGTTGCGCTCGCCGGTGGCGACCTTCAGCGCCTGTCGCGCCACATTCTCTATCGGGCGGACAATCTGTTGCTCAAACAGCAGCGTTCCCATCAGCATCACCACCGCAGCGGCGGCAAGCGGTAACCAGCCTGCGGAGGTGGCGGCCAGCGTGGCGGCGAGTCCGGCAAAGAGCACCGCCATCACGCTGCGCACGCGCCAGCGCAGCGGCATGGCCGGGAGTTTACCCAGCCAGCCCTTTCCCACCACCAGCCCTTTGTGAATACGTTTTTTACAGCGCCCGTCGTTCAGCGCCCGGTAGAGCGGCTCCACGGCGGCGATCTCTTCCGCTGTGGCTCTGGTGCGAATCGACATATAGCCCGTCACCTGCCCGCGACGCACCATCGGCACCGCGTTAGCACGCACCCAGTAGTGGTCACCGTTTTTGCGCCGGTTTTTGACAATCCCGCTCCACGGCTCGCCCTGCTGCAGCGTGTACCACATATCGGCAAACGCAGCTTTTGGCATATCGGGATGGCGCACCATATTGTGCGGCTGGCCCGTCAGCTCATCGAGCTGATAGCCGCTCACCTGCACAAAGGTGTCGTTGGCGTGGGTGATGTAGCTGTGGACGTCTGTGGTAGACATTAAGGTGGTGTCATCGTCCAGAGGATATTCATTCTGGGTGACATAGGTTGGAGAGGACATCGTGAGCATCCCTTGCAGGTTATTTGAATGTTAATTTTGTGGGTCAATGTTTTTTCGGCGGTAAACAATTTATCTTTAGTTGTTAAACTTGATGAAGATCGCAGATTTGACTTAAACCATACTTTTTGTACGATATTTTAATTCATTGATTTCAAATACTTTCGCAAAGAAATTACCGACAAAGCATGACCTGTTAATGCCCGCTTAAGTTGCAGCGTATGCACCTCTTTAGTGCAGCGACGCTCTTCCCCCCTTTCTTTATACTTGCTGCCCCGTACCGCTAAATCCCGTTTGGCTTCTATCGGCATGATTAAATATTGTGCAACATTATTTTAACCTGGCGTTTATCCCGATTTTCGTTAAGGCCTCTGAAGTGGCGTAATCCCTGCAATACTTAAACCAGTATCATGTGATACGCGATCCCCGGGAGCACATTTTGAACAGGTTACCTTCCAGCGCCTCGGCTCTTGCCTGTACCGCGCACGCACTGAATCTCATTGAGAAGCGAACGCTTGATCATGAGGAGATGAAACAACTTAACCGTGAGGTCATCGATTACTTTAAAGAGCACGTCAATCCAGGGTTTCTGGAGTATCGCAAATCTGTTACCGCCGGCGGGGATTACGGAGCCGTAGAGTGGCAAGCGGGAAGTCTCAACACGCTTGTCGACACCCAGGGACAGGAGTTTATCGATTGCCTGGGAGGTTTTGGAATTTTCAACGTGGGGCACCGTAATCCAGTTGTGGTTTCCGCCGTACAGAATCAACTTGCGAAACAACCTCTCCATAGCCAGGAACTGCTCGACCCGCTTCGCGCCATGCTCGCGAAAACGCTGGCGGCCTTAACGCCCGGCAAACTGAAATACAGCTTCTTCAGCAACAGCGGCACAGAATCGGTCGAAGCGGCGATTAAGCTCGCCAAAGCGTACCAGTCGCCGCGCGGGAAATTCACCTTTATCGCCACCAGCGGCGCGTTCCACGGTAAATCCCTCGGCGCACTGTCGGCGACCGCTAAATCCACTTTCCGTAAACCGTTTATGCCGCTGCTGCCGGGCTTCCGCCACGTGCCGTTCGGCGACATTAACGCCATGCGCACCGTGCTGAGTGAATGCCGTAAAACCGGCGATGACGTGGCGGCGGTGATCCTGGAGCCCATTCAGGGTGAAGGCGGCGTCATCCTCCCTCCGCAGGGCTATCTGCCTGCCGTGCGTCAGCTGTGCGACGAGTTTGGCGCGCTGCTGATCCTCGACGAAGTCCAGACCGGCATGGGGCGTACCGGCAAGATGTTCGCCTGCGAGCACGAAAACGTGCAGCCGGACATTCTGTGCCTGGCGAAAGCGCTCGGCGGCGGCGTGATGCCGATTGGCGCGACGGTCGCCACCGAAGAAGTCTTCTCGGTGCTGTTCGACAATCCGTTCCTGCATACCACCACCTTTGGCGGTAACCCGCTGGCCTGTGCGGCGGCGCTGGCGACCATCAACGTGCTGCTGGAGCAAAACCTGCCTGCGCAGGCGGAGCAAAAAGGCGACATGCTGCTGGACGGCTTCCGCCAGCTGGGCCGGGAATACCCTGACCTTGTGCAGGAAGCGCGCGGCAAAGGGATGCTGATGGCGATTGAGTTCGTTGATAACGAAATCGGCTACAGCTTCGCGAGCGAGATGTTCAGGCAGCGAGTGCTGGTGGCCGGAACGCTTAATAACGCAAAAACTATTCGTATTGAACCGCCGCTTACGCTGACCATTGAGCAGTGTGAGCAGGTGCTAAAAGCGGCACGTAAAGCGCTGGCAGCACTCAGAGTGCGCGTAGAAGAGATCTGATCAATCCCCCCTCTTAACCGAGGGGGATTTCATTTTTCTGGTATAAATATTACAAATTGAAATAATAGTATTATATTTCAGACATACATTTATACTTTTAAAATTATAAAGCTCCTTTTCTCTTACATGATTTTTTTTGCAACCAAACCGATATCCATACACCACCTTTATCTATTTGACCGCAAACAGGGCGCCCATTGTTAAAATCCGGTAAAAACACCACCACTCACATCATTCAAAAATATTAATTAATTCTAATATTATACCTAAAAAAAACTAACGGCATATTATACCACCATACATTGAAATAATATTTCACGACTCCTAGAATACCTGCCGCGGAACATCATAAACATGATGAAAAGAGCTTTTCAATAAGCCCGTCCATTATGCGAAATGCATATTCTAAATAACGGAACTTGTTAAACGTTATTCAAGTTCACGCTGTGAAAGCATATAGCTTTTACTCAATTTCAATTTGACAGAAAGATGTTTATTTAAAAGGATTTGTATGAAAAAGCACGTTTTAGCAATGGTCATTGCAACGGCAATGGTAAGTGGCGTAGCGATGAACGCACAGGCAGACACCGTCACGGTTTCTGGCGGTACGGTTAACTTCGTTGGCCAGGTTGTTAATGCTGCATGTTCGGTCGCAGCTGACTCCGTAGATCAGACTGTAACGCTGAGCCAGGTTCGTACTGTGAAATTGACGACAAAAGGAATGCAGGCGAACCAGAAAGAAGATTTCAAAATCGTTCTGGAAGATTGTGACACCACGGTAAGCCAGAACGCCGCTGTGATTTTCAACGGTCAGCAAGACGCAGGACTGGCAGGTTCACTGGCTAACACAGCGGGAGCTGGCTCAGCAACTAACGTCGCACTGCAACTGTTCGGACCGGATGGTAACGTACTCAATATCGGTGATACCTCCTCCAACGTGAAGCTGATCAATGGCGAGAACACCATCCCGCTGAGCGTTGACTACATCGCTACCGGTGCGGCCACGCCGGGTAACGTATCCTCGACTGCAACATTCCAGATGGTTTACTCCTGATTCGTTAGCTGCAGTAACACCCCCGGAATCTGATTCGGGGGTGTTTTGCCGATCCATCGAAACGGAGTCACTATGCGACAGGTCACCAGGCAATCAGTGCTGTTTTTCAGCGTATTGCTGTGCGTTGCACTGCCCGCCTCGGCAATTGACGACGGAAGCGTGCATTTTCAGGGGCAAGTCGTCAACACCGGCTGTTCCGTCAGTGCAGAAAGTCAGGACCAGATTGTGCGTATGGGCCAAATACGCAATAACGAATTTGCCGCAACGGGCGATTGGGCAGCACCAACAGCCTTTCAGATAACGCTAGAAGACTGCGATACCAGCGTCAGTCAACGTGCGGGCGTACTGTTCAGCGGCGAGTCCGATGCAAAAGACCCGCAAATTTTTCGCGCAGGTTATGGCGCAGGCGCAGCGCAGGGGATTGGTGTGGGAATATTTGACGCAACCGGCCATCTACTTATTCCGGATACAGCCCCGCCCTGGTACGCCCCCTTGCAGAACGGCGCCAATGTTCTGCGTTTTATGGCGAAATACCGCTCCACACAACCGCACGTTCAGGCTGGTACGGCCGACGCCCAGGTATGGTTTAACGTCGTCTACCAGTAAAACACTCAGAGGCCCGAGTGCCTCGTCATGAGAATTGAGGGAACAATGCAAATGAACACATCACCTACGTCTTTGTCTCGCCTGATGATGGCTGGTACGTTGCTGCTGACAATGGGTCTGGCAACGAATGCCTCTGCAGGTGGAATTGCTTTAGGGGCTACCCGCGTCATTTATCCGCAAGGGGATAAACAGGTTTCATTACCGGTGATCAATTCGTCGGCAGACAATACGTTCTTAATACAATCATGGGTAGCCAACGTTGAGGGTATCAAGTCACCAGACTTTATCCTTACGCCACCGTTGTTTGTTATCCACCCTAAGAAAGAGAACACGCTGCGTATTATGTATATCGGCCCCGACCTTCCTGCCGATCGCGAAACTGTTTTCTATCTGAACAGCAAGGCTATTCCGTCTGTCGATAAAAATAAGCTTCAGGGCAATACGCTGCAAATAGCAACACAGAATGTGATTAAGTTATTCATTCGCCCTAAGAAATTAACATCCCTTTCCGTGGATGCGCCCAAAACGCTGACGTGTCGGACAGAAAATGGAAAAGTCATCATAACGAATCCATCACCGTATTACGTATCGTTGGTGCAGTTCTTTGTTGGGGGAACCCGTCTTCCCAATTCAATGGTCGCACCTAAAAACACGTTGACGGTGGATATCCCCGGCGGCGGTTCCGGCAGTGTGAAATTCCAGACAGTGAATGATTTCGGCGCAAATACCCCTACGCAGATTTGTTCCCATTAACAACCTGAAATGAAATAGCAGACCTGCATTTTGTCTTCAAGGAAGGAAGTACTTAGCATTTACTGCAGGGAAAAGAGATGAAACGTAATACTTCACTGATTTTTAGCACATTTTCTTTAACATCCCTTACGCCAGTGGCGATGGCGATAGCAGGATTGCTATCGCCATCAGATGCAAGTGCAGAATATTTTTTCAACCCGGCATTTTTGTCTAGCGATCCCTCTGCCGTTGCTGACCTGTCGCGGTTTTCCACCAATGGCCAGGCACCAGGCGTTTATCGTGTTGATCTCTGGCTTAACGGGGCGTTTGTGGCGACTCGCGATATCACCTTTACGGCAAGAAATACCGCGTCGACGGCACAACCGCAGGCGGATGATACCGGTCTGACCGCCTGTTTATCAGCAAAAGCGCTGGAAAACCTGGGCGTTAACCTTCAGGCGTTTCCTGCCCTGACGGCGGAAAAGACGGACAGCTGTATTGATATTGCGTCAATCATTCCCGCCTCATCAACCACCTTTGATTTTGAGCATCAGCGGCTGGATATCAGTATCCCGCAAGCCGCCCTGAGGAATAGCGCACGCGGATACATTCCGCCTGAACAATGGGATGAAGGCATTAATGCCCTCCTGCTGAATTATAACTTCACCGGCTCTCGTAGCCGCGATCGGGGGGAGAGCAACTCAACCAGTAAAAGCTATTTCCTCGGGCTTAACAGCGGATTAAACCTTGGCCCGTGGCGGTTAAGGGATTACTCAAGCTGGAATTATCACAACAGCGATGACTCACGCAGCGACAACTGGCAGCACATTAATACCTATGTTGAACGCGCGGTCATTCCGCTGAAAGGAAGACTGACGCTGGGTGACAGCTACACCCCATCAGACGTATTTGACAGCCTCCCTTTTCGCGGTGCGCAAATCGCCTCTGATGACAATATGCTGCCCGATAGCCTGAAGGGTTTCGCGCCCACGATCCGGGGTATCGCAAAAAGCAATGCTCAGGTAACCATTAAGCAAAATGGCTACACCATTTATCAAAGCTATGTTCCACCGGGTGCATTTGCGATTAGCGACCTGTTTCCCACGTCCTCAAGCGGTGACCTCAGTGTTGAGGTAAAAGAATCTGACGGTAGCATCAACAGCTATTCCGTGCCTTATTCCACCGTTCCCGTACTCCAGCGTGAAGGCCGCGTAAAGTACGCATTAACAGCAGCCGAATACCGCAGCAGCAGCGATCAACAGGACGAGGTTAATTTCGTTCAGGGATCTCTAATCTGGGGGCTTTCGCATGGCTTCACGCTGTATAGCGGATCGCAGATAACCAACAATTACCACTCGCTGGCATTCGGCACCGGCCTGAATATGGGTGAACTGGGCGCTATCTCTGCGGATGTGACTCACGCGAAGAGCACGCTGGCGGATGACAGCACGCATTCAGGGCAATCGATCCGTTTTCTGTATGCAAAATCCCTTAACGGCCTCGGCACTAACTTTCAGCTGCTGGGCTACCGGTACTCGACCTCGGGATTCTATTCCCTGGATGAAACAGCCTATAAGCAAATGCGCGGCTACACGGGTGACCACGAGGACAACGATACCGAACAGCAAAATCCCTGGATGGATTATTACAATCTGTACTACACCAAGCGAGGAAAGGTTCAGTTCAACATCTCTCAGCAGCTTGGTCATGCTGGTTCGCTCTTTGTCACGGGCAGCCAACAGACCTACTGGCATACCGATGAAAAAAATACGCTACTCCAGGTAGGCTTTAGCGGGACCATTAAAGATGTGTCCTACAGCCTGTCCTACAACTACAACAAATCACCGGGCATGTCGAAAAGCGACGAGATTTACGCGCTGAATTTGTCGCTGCCATTGAGCCTGTGGCTGCGTCCACAAAACGATGTCAGCCAGAAGCATAACTATGCTTATGCCACCTACAACATCAGCACCGACAAAAAGGGTGAAACCTCGCAAAATGCCGGGATCAACGGCACATTGCTTGAGGATAACAACCTGAGCTACAGCGTTCAGGAAGGCTATTCAAGCCAGGGGACAAAATCACAAGGCTCCAGCAGCCTTGAATACGATAGCGCCTATGGCAATGCGAACGTGGGCTATAACTACAGCGGAAACGGCGACTACCAGCAGGTGAACTACGGTTTGAGCGGCGGCGTCATTGCTCACCGGAACGGCATCACCCTTAGCCAGCCACTGGGTGATACCAACGTGCTGATTGCCGCTCCGGGCGCGAGTAACGTCAAGGTCGAAAACGAGCCGGGTATTCATACCGACTGGAGAGGCTATGCCGTGGTTCCCTACGCGTCCTCGTATCATCTCAACCGCATGGCACTGGACATCAACTCACTGGCTGACGATATGGATATCGATGATGCCGTAACCAATGTGGTCCCAACCCGTGGCGCGGTTGTGCGTGCAACCTTCAAAGCCCGGCCTGGTACGCGTGCGTTAATGACCTTAACCCATCGGGGCAAACCCGTTCCTTTCGGCGCCATGGTGTCACGTGATGACAATGGCAGCGATACGATTGTGGGTGAAGACGGAGAGGTCTATCTCTCTGGCCTGAGCCCGGCGGGAACGCTGAAAATTCAGTGGGGTGAAGGGTCAGACAAGCAATGTAGCGTGAAGTATCAATTACCTGAAAGTAAACAGCCGCTGCTGCGGTTGAAAACGGAGTGTATATAAATGAAATTATGGATGATTTTATTTTATGTGGTCGGGCTGGCATTCTCACCTTATGGAATAGCCGATATTTGTAAAAATGCTAACGGTGGCATCTCGATTGTTAAGGAAGGTGCGAATAAGCGGGGAAATTCTTCTCGGCTGACTCAGTCATTTCATTTCTTCATGTTTGAGCCGATTTTTTCTCCCGTAAATGCCTTGAATCAGCCTATTTAGACC
>NZ_VDAS01000038.1:0-27589 GCF_019584165.1 Enterobacter sp. EC_64 | reverse complement strand
CTGGCAAGGCTGGGCAGGAAGTCACTGTCGTTCTCAAAATCGGTGGAGCTGCATGACAAAGTCATCGGGCATTATCTGAACATAAAACACTATCAGTAAGTTGGAGTCATTACCAACCTTACAATATGAGCGTAATCCACCTTTTAACTTTTCGCCATACCACACATCAAAAGTGGTTTTTTAGCTTATCGTGTCGTGCCATATCATCCTGGCGCTGAAACGCGAAGCAGAGTTTGCCGCCGATCACAGCCGGAGAAATCTGCATAAAAATATTTTGTGAAATCAGTCACAATCCAGAAACAAACACGCCATGACAAAACGTGACAGCAATCACACAAAGGGGTGGATTTTGCTTTTTTTCTCGCCATCGTATTTTTTTTGCCCACTTATTTTGTGATTGAGATCACTTCATTGACATCCCTACCCCCTGCCTTTACGTGACACGTATCACATAAATTTTCCCTGTCTGGACAGTTGAACGATTCAGTGCCAGATTTCACAGCATCAGAACAGGGCCCGGCTACCTCTGCCGCCTCATTAACAATAAACCTCGGGCCATAAGCCTAAGCGTAAACAGAAGAAGGGGTGTTTTATGTCATCCGATTTCAAGATCAAAGTTCAAAGCTTTGGTCGTTTCCTCAGCAACATGGTGATGCCAAATATCGGCGCGTTTATCGCGTGGGGTATCATCACCGCATTGTTCATTCCGACAGGGTGGTTGCCTAACGAAACGCTGGCGAAACTTGTTGGCCCAATGATTACCTATCTCCTGCCGCTGCTCATCGGTTTCACCGGGGGTCGTCTGGTGGGCGGTGACCGTGGTGGCGTCGTGGGTGCCATCACAACCATGGGTGTTATCGTCGGTGCGGATATGCCGATGTTCCTCGGTGCGATGATTGCCGGTCCTCTGGGCGGTTGGGCGATTAAGAAATTCGACGTCTGGGTTGATGGTAAGATCAAATCCGGCTTCGAAATGCTGGTGAACAACTTCTCTGCGGGCATCATCGGGATGATCCTCGCCATTCTGGCGTTCCTCGGCATTGGCCCTGCGGTTGAAGTGCTGTCTAAAGTTCTGGCGGCAGGCGTAAACTTCATGGTGGCGCACGAGATGCTGCCGCTGGCGTCGATCTTTGTTGAACCGGCGAAAATCCTGTTCCTTAACAACGCCATCAACCACGGTATCTTCTCGCCGCTGGGTATTCAGCAGTCACACGATCTCGGCAAGTCTATCTTCTTCCTGATTGAAGCCAACCCGGGTCCGGGTATGGGCGTACTGCTGGCGTACATCTTCTTTGGCCGTGGCAGCGCAAAACAGTCTGCTGGCGGTGCGGCGATCATCCACTTCCTGGGCGGTATCCATGAAATTTACTTCCCATACGTGCTGATGAACCCACGTCTGATCCTGGCCGTTATCCTCGGCGGTATGACCGGCGTGTTAACGCTGAGCGTCCTGGGCGGCGGTCTGGTTTCTCCGGCCTCTCCGGGTTCTATCCTGGCGGTGCTGGCGATGACGCCAAAAGGCGCTTATTTCGCGAACCTCGCAGCTATCTTTGCGGCAATGGCCGTCTCCTTCGTGGTCTCTTCTATCCTGCTGAAAACCAGCAAGGTGAAAGAAGATGATGACATCGAAGCCGCAACCCGTCGTATGCACGATATGAAAGCCGAATCCAAAGGCGCAACGCCACTGGCAGCAGGTGATGTTTCTAACGACCTGAGCCACGTGCGTAAAATCATCGTTGCCTGTGATGCCGGTATGGGTTCCAGCGCAATGGGTGCAGGCGTGCTGCGTAAGAAAGTGCAGGATGCAGGCCTGACCAACATCTCCGTGACCAACAGCGCCATTAACAGCCTGCCGCCGGATGTTGACCTGGTGATTACGCACCGCGATCTGACCGAACGCGCCATGCGCCAGGTGCCGCAGGCACAGCACATTTCGCTGACCAACTTCCTCGACAGCGGCCTGTACACCAGCCTGACCGAACGTCTGGTTGCCGCGCAGCGTCACGAAGACAACGAAGTGAAAGTGCGCTCCAGCCTGCAGGACAGTTTTGACGAGAGCAACGCCCACCTGTTTAAGCTGGGTGCGGAAAACATCTTCCTCGGTCGTACCGCGGCCACCAAAGAAGACGCGATTCGCTTTGCCGGTGAGCAGCTGGTGAAAGGCGGCTACGTTCAGCCTGAATATGTCGACGCGATGCTGGAACGCGAAAAACTGACGCCAACCTATCTGGGCGAATCCATCGCGGTGCCGCACGGTACGGTTGAAGCGAAAGATCGCGTCCTGAAAACCGGCGTCGTATTCTGTCAGTACCCGCAGGGCGTGCGCTTCGGTGAAGAAGAAGATGACATCGCCCGTCTGGTCATTGGTATCGCCGCTCGCAACAACGAGCACATTCAGGTGATTACCAGCCTGACCAACGCGCTGGATGACGAGACGGTTATTGAGCGTCTGGCGAACACCACCAGCGTTGAAGAAGTTCTGGCTCTGCTTAACAAATAACGGTACTCCTCCCTCTCCCCCCGGGGAGAGGGCTAGGGTGAGGGGAAAACGTTCCTCACCCCAGCCCTCTCGGGTAAAAACATTGATGAAGGTTAACACTATGAAAGCATTACATTTTGGCGCAGGTAATATCGGTCGTGGTTTTATCGGTAAACTGCTGGCAGACGCGGGCATTACCCTGACATTCGCCGATGTGAATCAGGTTGTCCTGGATGCCCTGAATGCCCGTCATAGCTATCAGGTCCATGTGGTGGGCGAAAATGAGCAGGTTGAGACAGTATCTGGCGTCAACGCGGTCAGCAGCATCGGCGACGACGTTATTGACCTTATCGCCAGCGTCGATCTGGTCACCACCGCCGTGGGCCCGGTTGTGCTTGAGCGCATCGCCCCTGCGGTCGCGAAAGGCCTGGCAAAACGTAAAGCGCAGGGTATCGACACCCCGCTGAACATCATCGCCTGTGAAAACATGGTGCGCGGCACCACGCAGTTGAAAGGCCACGTTCTCAACGCTGTGGCAGATGAAGACAAAGCCTGGGTGGAAGCGCACGTAGGGTTTGTGGATTCCGCCGTGGACCGCATCGTTCCGCCGTCAGAATCTGCCACCAACGACCCGCTGGAAGTGACCGTGGAAACCTTCAGCGAGTGGATCGTTGATAAAACCCAGTTTAAAGGCGACTTGCCTACTATTCCGGGAATGGAATTAACCGATAACCTGATGGCATTTGTCGAACGCAAACTCTTCACGCTGAACACCGGGCATGCTATAACCGCGTACCTCGGAAAATTGGCCGGTCATCAGACCATTCGTGATGCGATCCTCGATGAGAAGATCCGCGCGGTGGTAAAAGGGGCAATGGAAGAGAGCGGCGCGGTGCTAATCAAACGCTACGGTTTTGATGCTGAGAAACACGCAGCATACATCCAGAAAATCCTCGGTCGCTTTGAAAACCCGTATCTGAAAGATGACGTTGAGCGCGTGGGCCGTCAGCCGCTGCGTAAGCTGAGCGCGGGCGACCGCCTGATTAAGCCGCTGCTGGGCACGCTGGAATACGGTCTGCCGCACGCCAACCTGGTGAAAGGAATTGCCGCCGCGATGCACTACCGCAGCGAGCAGGATCCACAGGCGCAGGAACTGGCTCAGCTGATTGATACCCAGGGCGCGCAGGCTGCGCTGGCGCAGATTTCCGGTCTGGACGCCAACAGCGACGTGGTTGTGGAGGCGGTTAACGCATACAACGCAACCAAATGATGCAGAATGCGGCGCAGGTAATCCTGCGCCCTGATTACAGATTGTCAGATATGCAGGCAATAATGGAACAAACCCAGGCCTTTGAAAATCGTGTGCTTGAGCGTCTGAATGCTGGCAAAACCGTACGAAGTTTCCTGATTGCCGCCGTCGAGCTGTTAACCGAGGCGGTGAATATCCTGGTGCTTCAGGTGTTTCGCAAAGACGACTACGCGGTAAAATATGCTGTAGAACCGTTACTGGACGGAGACGGACCGCTGGGCGATTTATCCGTGCGTCTGAAGCTGATTTATGGTCTTGGCGTGCTGAACCGACAAGAGTATGAAGATGCGGAGCTGCTAATGGCGCTGCGCGAAGAGCTCAACCATGACGGTAACGAATACACCTTTACCGACGATGAGATCCTGGGGCCGTTCGGCGAGCTGCACTGCGTCACCGCGCTTCCTCCGGTACCGCAGTTTGATAACAGCGACCCGGAGCTCTACGCGATGCAAAAGCTGCGTTATCAACAGGTTGTCCGTTCCACGATGGTTCTCTCCCTGACTGAGCTGATTTCCCGAATCAGCTTAAAAAAAGCGTTTCAGAAGTAAGCCTGCTCACATTGGTGTATCCTTCCCTGTAAATTCCCCGTTTTCAGAGTTATTTGTCATGAAAGAAGTCGAAAAGAACGAAATTAAACGCCTGAGCGACCGCCTGGATCTGATCCGCCACCAGATGGCGGGCCTGTCGCTGGTCGACTCCGCCGAGAAATATGCCGAGCTTGAAAAAGAGACCGCAAAGCTGGAAGCGGAGATTGAGCGCCTGCGCGAGGTCAAAGGCCAGAAGCTGAGCAAAGAAGCGCAGAAGCTGATGAACATGCCGCACCGCCGTGCGATCACCAAAAAAGAGCAGGCCGACATGGGCAAGCTGAAGAAAAGCGTCCGTGGTCTGGTGGTGGTTCACCCGATGACCGAGCTTGGCCGCGAAATGGGCCTGAAAGAGATGACGGGTTTTTGTAAGACGGCGTTCTGATTTCATGCCGGGTGGCGCTGCGCTTACCCGGCCTACTTTTTTCCCCTTCGCGTGAATTGGTCCAACCAATAGCGCAATCAATCCTCCCCCGGTTCACAATTCCATTATTTCCGCTCACAAAACCATTGCTAGCTCATAACATCTGGTTAACCATTCATTGTCATTAACCCTACAACACAACATTGGCAGGACCACTTTTACACAGACTGTGACGCAGAGATGAGCGGAGACTCACCCGCAGCGCAGGCTGTCTGGTCCCCAGGAGACCTGCATGAGCCTCTGGCAACAAAACTACGACCCGGCCGGCAATATCTGGCTGTCGAGCCTGATCGCATCGCTTCCGATCCTGTTCTTCTTCTTTGCGCTGATTAAGCTCAAACTGAAGGGCTACCTTGCCGCGACGTACACCGTCGCCATCGCCCTGCTGGTGGCGCTGTTCTTCTACAAAATGCCGGTCGATCGCGCGCTGGCCTCCGTCGTCTACGGTTTCTTCTACGGCCTGTGGCCGATTGCGTGGATCATCATCGCGGCGGTCTTCGTCTATAAAATCTCGGTGAAAACCGGACAGTTCGACATTATCCGCTCGTCGATTCTCTCCATTACGCCGGACCAGCGCCTGCAGATGCTGATTGTCGGCTTCTCCTTTGGGGCGTTTCTGGAAGGCGCGGCAGGCTTTGGCGCACCGGTAGCGATCACCGCTGCACTGCTGGTGGGGCTGGGCTTTAACCCGCTGTATGCCGCAGGCCTGTGCCTGATTGTGAACACCGCACCGGTGGCGTTTGGTGCGATGGGTATTCCGATTCTGGTTGCGGGCCAGGTGACCGGCCTGGACAGCTTTGAGATTGGCCAGATGGTGGGGCGCCAGCTGCCGTTCCTGACCATTATCGTCCTGTTCTGGATCATGGCGATTATGGACGGCTGGCGCGGCGTGAAGGAGACCTGGCCTGCGGTGATGGTGGCGGGCGGTTCGTTCGCGATTGCCCAGTACCTCAGCTCGAACTTCCTTGGCCCGGAGCTGCCGGACATCATCTCTTCGCTGGTGTCGCTGGTCTGCCTGACGCTGTTCCTGAAACGCTGGCAGCCGGTCCGTATTTTCCGCTTCGCCGACATGGGCGCTTCGCAGGTCGATCAAACGCTGGCCCGCACCGGCTACACCGCAGGCCAGGTAATCCGCGCCTGGTCGCCGTTCCTGTTCCTGACCGCCACGGTTACGCTGTGGAGCATCCCGCCGTTTAAAGCCCTGTTCGCCCCGGGCGGCGCGCTGTACGACATGGTCATTAACGTTTCTGTCCCGTTCCTCGACAAGATGGTCGCCCGTATGCCGCCGGTGGTGCACGCCGCCACGCCGTATGCCGCGGTCTATAAATTCGACTGGTTCTCCGCCACCGGGACCGCCATCCTGTTTGCCGCTATTCTTTCCGTGGTGTGGCTGCGCATGAAGCCTGCGGCGGCGGTACAGACCTTTGCGGCGACCGTAAAAGAGCTGATGCTGCCGATCTACTCCATCGGCATGGTGCTGGCGTTCGCGTTTATCTCGAACTACTCCGGTCTGTCGTCGACGCTGGCACTGGCGCTGGCCCATACCAGCCACGCCTTCACCTTCTTCTCGCCGTTCCTCGGCTGGCTGGGGGTGTTCCTGACCGGTTCCGATACCTCGTCTAACGCCCTGTTTGCCGCACTGCAGGCAACGGCGGCCCAGCAGATTGGCGTGTCGGACGTGCTGCTGGTGGCCGCGAACACGACGGGCGGCGTGACCGGGAAAATGATCTCCCCGCAGTCGATTGCCATTGCCTGTGCGGCGGTGGGACTGGTCGGTAAAGAGTCGGATCTGTTCCGCTTTACCGTGAAACATAGCCTGATATTCACCTGCATGGTCGGAGTCATCACCACCCTGCAGGCCTATGTCTTAACCTGGATGATCCCATGATAGTGATGCCCAGACGCCTGTCCGACGAGATTGCCTCTCGCGTGCGGGCGCTGATTGAAGAACAACAGCTGGAAGCGGGCATGAAGTTGCCCGCCGAACGCCAGCTCGCCGCCCAGCTTGGCGTGTCGCGCAATTCACTGCGCGAGGCGCTGGCAACGCTGGTCAGCGAAGGGGTGCTGGTAAGCCGTCGCGGCGGCGGCACCTTTGTACGCTGGCAGCATGACGACTGGTCCGAGCAAAACATCGTTCAGCCGCTGAAAACGCTGATGGAGAACGACCCGGACTACAGCTTCGACATCCTTGAAGCGCGTCACGCCATCGAAACCAGTACCGCCTGGCACGCGGCCATGCGGGCAACCGACGCCGACAAAGAGAAACTCATCGCCTGCTTTGAGGCCACGCAAAGCAGCGATCCGGACATCGCCTCCCAGGCGGACGTGCGTTTTCACCTGGCGATTGCCGAGGCGTCGCACAACGTCGTGCTGCTCCAGACCATGCGCGGGTTCTTCGACCTGCTGCAATCCTCCGTGAAGCAGAGCCGCCAGCGGATGTATCTGGTTCCGCCGGTGTTTGCCCAGCTGACCGAACAACACGAGGCGGTGCTCAACGCCATTCTGGCCGGTGATGCCGAGGCCGCACGCAAAGCGATGATGGCGCATCTCGGTTTCGTGCATACCACGATAAAACGATTCGATGAAGACCAGGCCCGACAGGCGCGTATTACCCGTCTGCCTGGCGACAGTGATATTTCCAGGGAGAACAAAGCATGATTATTTCAGCAGCCAGTGACTATCGCGCCGCGGCGCAGCGCATTTTGCCCCCGTTCCTGTTCCACTACATTGACGGCGGGGCGTATGCCGAATACACCCTGCGCCGCAACGTGGAAGACCTGTCGGAGGTGGCGCTGCGCCAGCGCGTGCTGAAGAATATGTCTGACCTCAGCCTTGAGACGAAACTGTTCAACGAAACGCTCTCCATGCCGGTCGCGCTCGCACCTGTCGGCTTATGCGGCATGTACGCCCGCCGTGGTGAAGTGCAGGCCGCCGCCGCGGCGGATGCCAAAGGCATTCCGTTTACCCTCTCTACCGTCTCGGTCTGCCCGATTGAAGAGGTCGCCCCGACCATCAAGCGCCCGATGTGGTTCCAGCTGTACGTCCTGCGGGATCGCGGCTTTATGCGTAACGCGCTGGAGCGCGCCAAAGCGGCGGGCTGCTCCACGCTGGTCTTTACCGTTGATATGCCGACCCCCGGCGCGCGCTATCGTGACGCCCACTCCGGCATGAGCGGCCCGAACGCTGCGCTCCGTCGTTACTGGCAGGCGGTAACGCATCCACAGTGGGCGTGGGACGTCGGCCTGAACGGTCGTCCACACGATCTGGGGAATATCTCGGCGTATCTGGGTAAACCCACCGGGCTGGAGGATTACATCGGCTGGCTGGCAAACAACTTCGATCCGTCCATCTCCTGGAAAGACCTGGAGTGGATCCGCGAATTCTGGGATGGCCCGATGGTGATCAAGGGGATCCTCGACCCGGAAGATGCCCGCGATGCGGTCCGCTTTGGCGCAGACGGGATTGTGGTTTCTAACCACGGCGGCCGCCAGCTCGACGGGGTGCTCTCCTCCGCCCGCGCTCTGCCGGCCATTGCCGATGCGGTGAAAGGCGATATTGCCATCCTGGCCGACAGCGGGATCCGCAACGGGCTGGACGTGGTGCGCATGATTGCGCTGGGTGCCGACAGCGTGCTGCTGGGGCGCGCGTATCTGTACGCCCTGGCGACCGCGGGCCAGGCGGGCGTGGCGAATCTGCTTAACCTGATCGAAAAAGAGATGAAGGTAGCGATGACGCTGACCGGTGCAAAAACGATTAGCGAAATCAGCAGGGATTCTCTGGTTCAGGAGTTAAGCAAATTACCGGCCGCGCTGGCTCCGCTTGCTCAGGGAAACGCGGCCTGAATTACCCCTCGTTAACACCTCTTCTCATGCGTCCGATCTCCCCCTCGGGCGCTTTTTTATGCCAAAAATAACATCCAGATAACATATTGGATAAGAAAATTTGACATCTACCTGTCGCCCGCAATTGTATAGACAAGCAAAGACAAGAACACAAAAACAACATCACATCAGAGGGGAGCGTATGACCTATTCAGGTAAGGTGGATATTCAGCAGGTGATCGACGACAGCCGCTTTTCAGGGTTTCACTGGCTGCTCATTGTGCTGGGCTTTCTGGTTCTGGCGATCGATGGCTTTGATACGGCGGCGATGGGCTACATCGCGCCCACGCTGTCGGCAGAATGGGGGATCCATAAGCAGGATCTGGGGCCGGTGCTGAGCGCCGCGCTGCTGGGGCTGTCGCTGGGCGCGCTGATTGCCGGTCCGGTATCGGACCGGATGGGGCGCAAGCGCGTGCTGGTCTTCTCCTGCCTGTTCTTCGGCCTCGCGAGCCTGGGGACGGCCTGGGCGCAAAGCCTGAATACCCTGACGCTGTGGCGCTTCCTGACCGGCCTGGGGCTCGGTGCCGCCATGCCGAACGCCATTACGCTGATCTCCGAGTTTGCCCCCCAGCGCTGTCGCGCGATGGCGATCAATACCATGTACTGCGGCTTCCCTCTGGGTGCGGCGGGCGGCGGCGCGATCTCGTCCTGGCTGATTCCCCACCACGGCTGGCGAAGCGTGCTGCTGACCGGCGCAATTGCGCCGCTGGTTTTAACGCTGCTGCTGGCGCTGCTTTTACCGGAGTCGGTGAAGTTTCTGGTGCAGCGCGGGAAAGACATCATGCAGGTCCGCCGTATCGCCAGCCGGTTCTCGCGCAGCACGCTGGAGGGCGTCACGGGCTTTTTCCTGGCGGAGGAGAAGGTCGCGTCGAAAAAAGGGAGCGTGTCGCAGCTGTTTTCCATGCCCTGGCTACCCGGCACCCTGATGCTGTGGATCACCTACTTTATGGGACTGGTGATTTATTACGTCCTGCTGAGCTGGATGCCGACGCTGATGCAAGGCATGGGCTATGCCCTGGCGGAATCCGCATGGCTGACTTCGCTGTTCACCTTCGGCGGTACCGCGGGGATCCTGCTCGCAGGCTGGATGATGGACCGCTGGGAAGCGCACAGGGTGGTTGCGTGTGGTTTCGTCCTGACGATGGGCCTTATTCTGTTACTGGGCATTGAGCATAACCATATCGCCCTGTTTGGCGGGCTGATCTTCCTGATGGGGATCGCGATGAACGGTGCGCAGTCGGGCATGCAGACCCTGGCCGCCACCTTTTACCCTACCGAGTGCCGCGCGACGGGCATCGCCTGGATGCAGGGCATCGGCCGCTTTGGCGGCGTGGCGGGAACCATGACCAGCGCCCAGCTTCTTTCCATGCAGTGGCAGGCGGACAGTATTTTAATGATCCTCAGCGTGCCCGCCCTGGTGGCCGCGGCGGCAACCGTCTACCAAATGCTGTACAGCCGCTCGCAGGAACCCGGCGTCGCGTAGTTCCTCTCTTTTCTGCTATCCTGCCCCCGCAATTAAGGGGGCAGCATGCTTAACATCGTTTTATTCGAACCAGAAATTCCGCCGAATACCGGCAATATTATCCGCCTGTGCGCCAACACCGGTTTTCGTCTGCACATTATTGAGCCGATGGGCTTTACGTGGGACGACAAACGCCTGCGTCGCGCAGGGCTGGATTATCATGAATTTACCGCCGTTATTCGCCACCACGATTACGCCGCGTTTCTGGAAGCCGAGCAGCCGCAGCGCATGTTCGCCCTGACCACCAAAGGCACGCCAGCGCACAGCGCCGTAAGCTATCAGGCAGGTGACTATCTGATGTTTGGCCCGGAAACCCGCGGCCTGCCGGCCACGATTCTGGATGCCCTGCCCGCTGAGCAGAAAATCCGTATTCCGATGATGCCGGACAGCCGCAGCATGAACCTGTCGAACGCGGTGTCGGTGGTGGTGTATGAAGCATGGCGCCAGCTGGGATATCCGGGCGCCATTCTCAGAAGTTAAATGCCGTCACCATACTCGAAGGTATGGTGAATGCCGTTGAAGTGCTGATCCATATCCATGGACGGCTTATCGCTGTCTGGCTTACCGACGATGCGCGCCGGTACGCCAGCGGCGGTGGTGTGCGGCGGCACCGGCTGGAGCACCACGGAGCCTGCGCCGATCTTCGCGCCGCGTCCGACTTCGATATTGCCGAGGATTTTGGCACCCGCGCCAATCATCACCCCTTCACGAATTTTCGGATGGCGATCGCCGCTGGTTTTCCCGGTACCGCCCAGGGTAACCGACTGCAGGATCGAGACGTCGTCTTCAATCACCGCCGTTTCCCCGACAACGATCCCGGTGGCGTGGTCGAGCATGATCCCGCGGCCAATCTTCGCCGCCGGATGAATATCAACCTGAAACGTCACGGAAACCTGGTTTTGCAGGAAGATCGCCAGCGCGCGGCGGCCTTCATTCCATAGCCAGTGGCCGATGCGGTAAGCCTGCAGGGCGTGGAAGCCTTTCAGGTACAGCAGCGGCGTAGAATATTTATCGACCGCCGGGTCACGCGTGCGCACCGCCTGGATATCGCAGGCGGCAGAGGCGATCATTTCCGGATCAGCGGCGTAAGCCTCTTCCACCACCTCACGAATCGCAATCGCGGGCATGATCGAGGACGCCAGCTTGTTGGCGAGCATATAGCTCAGCGCGCTGCCGAGGTTTTCGTGCTTGAGTAGCGTTGCGTGGTAGAAACTGGCCAGCATAGGCTCACAGTCGGCCAGCGCCCGGGCTTCGGCTTTAATGTTATTCCAGACGATATCCAGTTCTTCACACGGCATTGCTTACTCCAGACGATAGTTAATGACCAGCCAGTTCTGCGCTGGCTGGGTCATTCAGGTGACAACGGTTCCGACTAGTTACTGCTGCGCTCGTCCTTGCGCGCACGACCTAATAAGGTCAATGCTGCCTCGCGCGCATTTTTTCCGCAATACAATACCTGATAAATTTCCTCGGTTATTGGCATTTCGACACCGAAACGGTGCGCCAGCTCGCGGACTTCTTTGGTATTGCGGTAGCCTTCCACCACCTGGCCAATCTTCTCCTGCGCGTCTTTCACATCGCTGCCCTGTCCGAGCATCATGCCAAAGCGGCGGTTACGAGACTGGTTGTCGGTACAGGTCAGCACCAGATCGCCCAGGCCAGCCATCCCCATAAAGGTGGCCGGATCGGCACCCAGCGCTTCGCCCAGGCGGGACATCTCGGTCAGACCGCGGGTGATCAGCGCCGTACGGGCGTTGGCACCAAAACCAATGCCGTCGGACATCCCGGCGCCAATCGCAATCACGTTCTTCACCGCGCCGCCCAACTGCACGCCGATAAAATCGGGGTTGCTGTAAACGCGGAAGCTCTTGCCGCAGTGCAGCAACTGCTGGAGATCGTCGGAGAAGGCCCGATCGGTGGAGGCCAGTGAAATCGCCGTCGGCAGGCCAGCGGCCAGCTCTTTGGCAAAGGTCGGGCCGGAAATGACCGCCAGCGGGATCGCATCACCCAGCGCTTCGCGGGCAACGTCCTGCAGCAGGCGTCCGGTTTCGGCTTCCAGTCCTTTCGTCGCCCAGACAACGCGCGCATCCGGGCGCATCAGCGGCTTAATCTGACGCAGCACGTCGCCAAAGACATGGCTCGGGACCACAATCAGAATGTTGCGGCTGGCCGCCAGCGCGGTCGCAAGGTCGCTTTCAAGGTGCAGGGTGTCAGGGAACGGAACGTCCGGGAGAAACGCCACGTTACAGCGGTCGCGCTGTAGCGTCGCGATATGTTTTGGGTCGTGGCCCCACAGGACCACATCGTGACCATTTCTTGCCAGCGTGATGGCAAGAGCGGTGCCGTATGAGCCGGCACCGATCACAGTCATTGACGCATTAACAGTGCTCATCAGGCATCCTGATGTTGTTCAGCACCTTCGCCAGCTTGCTGCTGCAGATAGTTCATGAACAGCGCATCAAAGTTAACTGGCGCAAGGTTCAGTTGCGGGAATGTACCGCGAGAAACCAGGCTGGTGATGCATTCACGTGCATACGGGAACAGAATGTTCGGGCAGTACGCACCCAGGCAATGCGCCATCTGGTTGCCTTCGATACCGCCGATGGAGAAGATACCGCCCTGCTGTACTTCACACAGGAAAGCAGTCTCTTCGCCCAGAGAAGCGGTCACGGTCACACGCAGTACGACTTCATACACGTCATCAGCCAGTCGGGTTGATGCGGTATCCAGATCAAGTTTAACCTCTGGCTGCCAGTCTTTCTGGAAAACGTGCGGCGCATTTGGCGCTTCAAAAGAGACATCTTTGGTGTAGATGCGCTGGATCTGGAAAATCATTTCATTATTGCTTTGTTCTGACATGGAAATACCCTTTTTAATTGTCCTAAAGTCTCTTAGCTCAGCAGCGGATCGAGTCCACCACGGGCATCGAGCGCATACAAGTCATCACAGCCGCCAATGTGCTGCGCATCAATAAAAATCTGTGGAACCGTCGTACGACCACTACGTTGGATCATCTCTTCGCGTTTAATCGCGTCACCGTCAATCGGCAGTTCCTGGAACGTGACGCCTTTGCTGTTCAGCAGCGCTTTCGCACGGTGGCAGAACGGGCACGTCGCTTTGGTGTAGATCTCAATATGGGCCATGACTGAACTCCTTATTTACCGCGTACCAAAGGAAGATTTTCCCCGCTCCAGCCGGAAATGCCTTCTTTCAGCACACATACGTTTTCGAAGCCTGCTTTATGAAGCGCGCTGGCAGATTCCTGTGCCTGCATGCCGGTCGCATCCACAACGATAATCGGCTGGGCTTTGTGTTTTTCAAGCTCACCGACGTTGTTCGCTTTGATTTCAGCTGGCAACAGGTTGATTGCGCCCGCAATGTGACCTTTGCGGAAATCGTCACGCTGACGCAGATCGACAACGACGGCATCTTCTTTGTTAATCAGACGCGTCGCTTCACCACGGGTGATAACCTTAATCTTAGACGTCAGGCTCTTAAATGTGGTGAACAGCACAGCAGCCAGCAGGCCAATCCACGCGATGCTCAGAACCGGATGGCGGCTAACGAATTGCATAATTTCTTGCATGGAGGGTAACTACTCCCGACTTAGTGATTAAAAAAACCAGGACAGGAGTATACCTGTGCGTTCTGGCAAATACAGCCAGCGACCCTAACCTAATCCATTTTCTGCGGCATGCCACCTAAAAAAATGCCTCAAAATGGTCTGGCGAGTCCCTTGCCCCTGCGCTTTCTTTGATCTTCTGCGGCTATTTGATCGATTCAGCTGTAGTAAAATTACGCAAATTTTGACTCTTGAGCATGAGGTTGTCGCAATGTCGGTTTCTAAAAAACCTATGGTACTGGTGATTCTGGATGGCTATGGCTACCGTGAAGACAGCCAGGATAACGCTATTTTCAACGCCAAAACCCCGGTCATGGATGCCCTGTGGGCAAAACGTCCGCATACGCTGATTGACGCGTCTGGCCTGGAAGTGGGCCTGCCGGACCGCCAGATGGGCAACTCCGAAGTCGGTCACGTTAACCTGGGCGCCGGGCGTATCGTGTATCAGGACCTGACGCGTCTGGACGTTGAAATCAAAGAACGCACCTTCTTCTCCAACCCAACGTTGTGTGGCGCGGTTGATAAAGCCGTTGCTGCTGGCAAGGCCGTTCACATCATGGGTCTGCTCTCTGCTGGCGGCGTTCACAGCCACGAAGATCACATCATGGCAATGGTTGAACTGGCCGCTGAGCGCGGTGCGGAAAAAATCTATCTGCACGCCTTCCTGGACGGTCGCGACACGCCACCACGCAGTGCGGAAGGCTCCCTGAAAGCCTTCGAAGACAAATTCGCCGCGCTGGGTAAAGGCCGCGTAGCCTCCATCATTGGTCGTTACTACGCCATGGACCGCGACAACCGCTGGGATCGCGTTGAACAGGCCTATGACCTGCTGACCCTGGCAAAAGGGGAATTCCAGTTCGCGACCGCCGTTGAAGCGCTGGAAGCGGCTTATGCACGCGATGAAAACGACGAATTCGTAAAAGCGTCCGTGATTCGCGCTGAAGGCCAGGCCGATGCCGCCATGGAAGACGGCGACGCGCTGATCTTCATGAACTTCCGCGCTGACCGCGCGCGCGAAATCACCCGTGCGTTCGTCAACAGCGACTTCGACGGTTTTGCCCGTAAGAAAGTGGTAAACATCGACTTCATCCAGCTGACCGAATACGCGGCAGACATCAAAGCGCCGTGCGCATACCCACCCGCCTCGCTGGCAAACACCTTCGGTGAGTGGATGGCGAAGAATGACAAAACGCAGCTGCGTATCTCCGAAACGGAAAAATACGCGCACGTGACCTTCTTCTTTAACGGTGGCGTTGAAGAGCCGTTCAAAGGCGAAGAACGTATTCTGATCAACTCCCCGAAAGTCGCCACCTACGATCTGCAGCCAGAAATGAGCTCTGCAGAATTGACTGAAAAATTGGTTGCGGCCATCGAGAGCGGCAAATACGACACTATCATCTGTAACTACCCGAACGGCGACATGGTCGGTCATACCGGGGTGATGGAAGCGGCAGTGAAAGCGGTTGAAGCGCTGGACCACTGCGTTGAGCAGGTGGCGAAGGCGGTTGAATCCGTTGGCGGCCAGCTGCTGATCACCGCGGATCACGGTAACGCTGAACAGATGCGCGACCCGGCGACCGGACAGGCGCACACCGCCCACACCAACCTGCCGGTTCCGCTGATTTATGTGGGTGATAAATCAGTGAAAGCCGTAGAAGGCGGCAAGCTTTCTGACATCGCGCCAACCATGTTGTCGCTGATGGGGATGCCGATCCCTGAAGAGATGACTGGTAAGCCGCTGTTCATCGTGGAATAATCGCTCCCCATGAGGGGAAAGGCGATTTTTTCAATCACATGGGTCGTGAAGCCGCTTAGGTTATCAGTCAGACCTCTGTTTTACGCCAGCGCACTCAGCGCTGGCGTATTGCTGTGCGCCGCATCCGCCCACGCGGATGACCGCGACCAGCTGAAATCCATTCAGGCCGATATCGCCGCCAAAGAGCGTGCGGTACGCCAACAGCAGCAACAGCGCGCCGCCCTGCTCGCCCAGCTTAAGCAGCAGGAAGAGGCCATCTCCGCTGCCACGCGTAAACTCCGTGAAACGCAAAACACCCTTGCCCAGTTGAATAAGCAGATCGACGAGATGAACGCGTCGATTGCCAAACTGGAGCGCCAGCGCGATGCGCAGGAGCGCAACCTTGCCGCACAGCTTGATGCCGCATTCCGCCAGGGTGAACATACCGGACTCCAGCTGATCCTCAGCGGCGAAGAGAGCCAGCGCGGCCAGCGCCTGCAGGCCTACTTTGGCTATCTGAACCAGGCGCGTCAGGAGACGATCGCGCAGCTGAAGCAGACGCGCGAAGAGGTTTCCACGCAAAAAGCCGAGCTGGAAGAGAAGCAGAGCCAGCAGCAGACGCTGCTCTACGATCAGCAGGCCCAGCAGGCAAAGCTTGAGCAGGCGCGCAACGAGCGCAAGAAAACCCTGGCCGGTCTCGAGTCCTCCATTCAGGAAGGGCAGAGCCAGCTGAGCGAAATGCGCGCCAACGAATCAAAACTGCGCAACAGCATCGCCCGTGCGGAAGCCGCGGCGAAAGCGCGCGCCGAAAAAGAGGCTCGCGAGGCGCAGGCCGTTCGCGACAAGCAGCAGGAAGCCTCCCGCAAAGGCACGACCTACAAGCCAAGCGAAAGTGAACGTTCCCTGATGTCGCGTACCGGCGGCCTCGGCTCTCCTCGCGGTCAGGCTTTCTGGCCCGTTCGCGGTTCAATTCTGCATCGCTATGGCGAACAGCTGCAGGGTGAGCTACGTTGGAAAGGGATTGTTATCGGTGCGTCTGAAGGTAGCGAAGTGAAAGCCATCGCCGATGGCCGCGTGATTCTGGCCGACTGGCTGCAGGGTTACGGGCTTGTGGTAGTGGTCGAGCACGGTAAAGGCGACATGAGTCTTTACGGCTACAACCAGAGCGCGCTGGTCAGCGTCGGCACGCAGGTGCGCGCTGGCCAACCCATCGCCCTTGTGGGCAGCAGTGGCGGTCAGGGCCGCCCGTCACTCTATTTCGAAATTCGTCGTCAGGGTCAGGCGGTCAATCCACAGCCGTGGTTGGGTAGATAAGTTTTGCTTCAATTTCGTCGAATCGTTTTCTCCGTCGTCAGCGCGCTGGCGCTGGCTGCACCGGTATACGCCGGTAAGCTCGCTATCGTGATTGATGACTTCGGTTATCGCCCACATTATGAAAACCAGGTGCTGGCGATGCCGTCGGCCATCTCCGTTGCCGTCCTGCCGAATGCCCCCCACGCGCGTGAGATGGCGACCAAAGCCCACAGCAGCGGGCATCAGGTTCTCATCCACCTGCCTATGGCCCCGCTCAGCAAGCAGCCGCTGGAAAAAGATACCCTGCGCCCGGATATGAGCAGCGAGGAGATCGAGCGCATCATCCGAGACGCCTACAACAAGGTGCCGTATGCCGTAGGGCTGAACAACCATATGGGCAGCGCGATGACGTCGAGCCTGTACGGGATGCTCAAAGTAATGCAGGCGCTGGAGCGTTACAACCTCTACTTCCTCGACAGCATGACCATCGGCAACAGCCAGGCGATGCGCGCCGCTCAGGGAACGGGCGTAAAGGTGATTAAGCGCAAGGTGTTCCTGGATGATACCCAGAACGAAGCCGATATTCGCGTGCAGTTTAATCGCGCGGTACAGCTGGCCCGCCGCAATGGTTCGGCCATTGCCATCGGTCACCCCCACCCGTCTACAGTCCGCGTCCTGCAGCAAATGCTGCCGACCTTACCTTCCGATATCACGCTGGTGCGCCCGAGCGATCTGCTGAATGAGCCGCAGGTGGATACCTCTACGCCGAATTCTGCGCAGCCCGTCCCGACGGCGCCGCGTAATCCGTTCCGCGGCGTGAAGCGCTGCGTACCGAAGCAGCCGCTTGAACCGGTCTACGCGACCCGCTTCTTCTCTGTCATCGGAGAGAGCATCAGTAACAGTACGCTGGTCAAATATGTCCAGCAGCAGTGGCAGGGATGGGGTAAGAAAGCCTGACGCTTATTTCGCAATCTGAGAGTCCGTCTGCTCATTCGCAACGGGCTCTTTTTTCTCCTGATGCTGATACCAGGATTTGAAATATTTCAAAAAGCTGTAGGCTGTGGCATACAGACCCGTCACGACCCCAACCTTGCCCTGACGCCAGGCTCCGCTGAACAGATACCATTTGAAGAACGCCCCGATGGCGCTGATGATGCCGCGTCCGATCGAAGGCCGAGCCGGCTGGTACTTCACCAGCCGGGTGGTGTAGCTGTTGAGCTTGTTGAACACTTCATGCAGGTTATAAAACGTGTCGTGACGCACCCGCCCCGGCATTTTCACGGCGACAATCTTACCTTCAACTTTGTCATCTACGGGTCGTTGGTTGAAACGAGCCTGGGTACGATTGAACAGCCGCACCGGGAAATCAGGCGAGGAAACAGGATAGATTGTACGCACCTCCTCCCCCAGCACGTGCCAGTAGCGGGCGATACGCCAGGCGCGATCGGCGGAAGGTTCATCCCCGGCTTTCAGGGTCAGAATAAAGTCGACCGTTTCCGCGTCCAGGATCTCGTCGCTATCCATGCAAAGCACCCAGTCATTGCTCGCCAGATCGATCGCATGGTTCATCTGCACGCCATGCATAGCATAGGGGTGATGATGAAGGGAGAGGCCGTACTCGCGGCAAATAGAGAGGGTGGCATCCGTACTGCCGGAATCCAGAACGACAATTTCATCTGCCACCGTCAGCAGCGGAGGAATCACCTCGCGCAGCAAACGCGCAGAATTACAGGTCAATAAACAAACGGTAAGCTTGAACATAGGCTCTGTAAAGTAAACGGATCGTCAACAAACTTTATAAGTGTGCGGGTAAAAAAGCGAAGGAAAAATCGAAATAATCTGATTGCGGATGTAAGAAACGTGAAGAGGCCGTAAAAAAAGCGCCCGAAGGCGCTTTCGCGGTTAATCCCAGCTCAGAATCACTTTCCCTGACTGGCCGGAACGCATCGCGTCGAAGCCCTGCTGGAACTCATCGATGGAGAAACGGTGAGTGATAATCGGGGACAGATCCAGGCCGGACTGAATCAACGCCGCCATCTTGTACCAGGTCTCAAACATCTCACGACCATAGATGCCCTTGATGAACAGCCCCTTGAAGATCACTTTGTTCCAGTCGATGGACATATCCGACGGCGGGATACCCAGCATCGCGACACGGCCACCGTGGTTCATGGTGTCGAGCATGGTGCGGAACGCCGGTGGCGCACCGGACATCTCCAGACCCACGTCAAAGCCCTCGGTCATGCCCAGCTCTTCCATCACGTCGGTCAGGCTCTCTTTCGAGACATCCACCGCGCGGGTGACGCCCATTTTGCGCGCCAGCGACAGGCGGTATTCGTTCACGTCGGTGATCACGACGTTGCGCGCACCTACATGCTTCGCCACGGCTGCCGCCATAATGCCGATGGGGCCCGCGCCGGAGACCAGCACGTCTTCACCGACCAGATCGAAGGAGAGCGCCGTGTGCACGGCGTTACCGAACGGATCGAAAATGGAGGCCAGATCGTCAGAAATATTGTCCGGGATTTTGAAGGCGTTAAAGGCCGGGATCACCAGATATTCCGCAAAGCAGCCCGGACGGTTCACGCCCACGCCGATGGTATTGCGGCACAGGTGCGTACGCCCACCGCGGCAGTTACGGCAGTGGCCGCAGGTAATGTGACCTTCACCGGAGACGCGGTCGCCGATTTTGAAGCCTTTCACTTCCTGGCCGATACCCACCACTTCACCGACATATTCGTGACCGACAACCATCGGGACAGGAATGGTTTTCTGCGACCACTGGTCCCAGTTGTAGATGTGAACGTCAGTACCGCAGATAGCCGTTTTACGAATTTTGATCAGCAGATCGTTATGACCGACTTCCGGTTCCGGCACGTCGGTCATCCAAATCCCTTCTTCCGCTTTCAGTTTGGATAACGCTTTCATCACACGTCCTCAGGCAATGACGCCCAGCTGTTTACCGATGCGGGTAAAGGCTTCCACCGCACGTTCAATTTGTTCAGGCGTATGCGCCGCAGACATCTGGGTGCGGATACGCGCCTGACCTTTTGGCACCACCGGGAAGAAGAACCCGGTGACGTAAATCCCTTCTTTCTGCAGTTCGCGGGCAAAGTTCTGCGCCACGACCGCATCACCCAGCATCACCGGAATGATCGCGTGGTCAGCACCGGCCAGGGTGAACCCTGCGGCGCTCATTTTTTCACGGAACAGACGCGCGTTGGACCACAGGCGGTCGCGCAGTTCAGCGCCGGACTCCACCATCTCCAGCACTTTGATGGAGGCGGCAACAATCGCCGGTGCCAGGGAGTTGGAGAACAGATACGGACGCGAGCGCTGACGCAGCCACTCCACCACCTCTTTACGCGCAGCGGTATAGCCGCCGGATGCGCCGCCGAGCGCTTTGCCCAGCGTGCCGGTGATGATGTCCACGCGACCCATTACGTCGCAGTATTCGTGGGAGCCGCGACCATTTTCGCCGACAAAACCGACCGCGTGAGAGTCATCGACCATCACCAGCGCGTCGTATTTATCCGCCAGGTCACACACGCCCTTCAGGTTGGCGATCACGCCGTCCATGGAGAATACGCCGTCGGTGGCGATCAGCACATGGCGAGCGCCCGCTTCACGGGCCTCTTTCAGACGCGCTTCCAGCTCAACCATGTCGTTGTTGGCGTAGCGAAAACGCTTCGCTTTACACAAGCGCACGCCGTCGATGATGGAGGCGTGGTTCAGGGCGTCGGAGATAATCGCATCTTCTGCGCCGAGCAGGGTCTCGAACAGGCCGCCGTTGGCGTCGAAGCAGGAGGAGTAGAGAATCGCGTCTTCCATTCCGAGGAAGTTCGCCAGCTTTTGCTCAAGCTGCTTGTGGCTGTCCTGGGTACCGCAGATAAAGCGTACGGAGGCCATACCAAAACCGTGGGTATCCATGCCGTTTTTTGCCGCGGCAATCAGCTCAGGGTGATTCGCAAGACCTAAGTAGTTGTTCGCACAAAAATTGATCACATGGCTGCCGTCGGCAACGGTGATGTCCGCCTGCTGTGCAGACGTGATAATACGCTCTTCCTTGAACAACCCTTCCGCACGTGCGGTCTCGAGGTCGCTGTTTAACTGTTTGTAAAAATCACCACGCATTGCAATTCTCCAGACTCGGCAAATTTCGGGACATATTACCCAAACCTATAGTTCATGACGAGATGACACGTCATCTCTTGTCGTTTTTGCAGCATAAATCACGTGTACCCTTGCGCTATGTCGGTGAATGGCTGAAGGGCAGCCATACTAATGATATGATAGAAACATTAGCGTCCGGGATTGTCCCCGGGCTCCACACTTCAAAGGTTACAGTTATGATCATCGTTACCGGCGGCGCAGGCTTTATCGGCAGCAATATTGTTAAGGCTCTCAATGACAAAGGCATCACCGACATCCTGGTGGTTGACAACCTGAAAGACGGCACCAAGTTCGTCAACCTGGTGGATCTGAACATCGCTGACTACATGGATAAAGAAGACTTCCTTATCCAGATTATGGCAGGCGAAGAGTTCGGCGAGATCGAAGCCATCTTCCACGAAGGTGCGTGCTCCTCCACTACCGAGTGGGACGGCAAGTACATGATGGACAACAACTATCAGTACTCCAAAGAGATCCTGCACTACTGCCTGGAGCGTGAAATTCCGTTCCTGTATGCCTCTTCTGCCGCCACTTACGGCGGGCGCACCTCGGACTTCATCGAGTCCCGCGAATATGAGCAGCCGCTGAACGTCTACGGCTACTCCAAATTCCTGTTCGACGAGTACGTGCGTCAGGTACTGCCAGAAGCGAACTCGCAGATCGTCGGCTTCCGCTACTTCAACGTCTACGGACCGCGCGAAGGCCACAAAGGCAGCATGGCGAGCGTGGCGTTCCACCTGAACACCCAGCTGAATAACGGTGAAAGCCCAAAACTCTTCGAAGGCAGCGACGGCTTTAAGCGTGACTTCGTTTACGTGGGCGACGTGGCGGCCGTAAACCTGTGGTTCTGGGAAAACGGCGTGTCCGGCATCTTCAACCTGGGTACCGGCCGCGCAGAGTCCTTCCAGGCGGTGGCTGACGCCACGCTGGCGTACCACAAAAAAGGCAGCATCGAGTACATTCCGTTCCCGGACAAGCTGAAAGGCCGCTATCAGGCGTTCACCCAGGCTGACCTGACTAACCTGCGCGCAGCGGGTTATGACAAGCCGTTCAAAACCGTTGCCGAAGGCGTAACGGAGTATATGGCCTGGCTGAACCGCGACGCGTAAGTATGAAGATTCTGGTGATCGGCCCGTCATGGGTGGGCGACATGATGATGTCGCAAAGTCTCTATCGCACGCTCAAGGCGCGCTATCCCCAGGCGATAATCGACGTGATGGCACCCGCGTGGTGCCGTCCGCTGTTATCGCGTATGCCGGAAGTGAATGAAGCGATCCCGATGCCGCTCGGCCACGGGGCGCTGGAAATTGGCGAACGCCGCAAGCTCGGCCATAGCCTGCGCGAGAAGCGTTATGATCGCGCGTATGTTCTGCCCAACTCCTTTAAATCTGCCCTGGTGCCCTTCTTTGCGGGCATTCCGCATCGCACCGGCTGGCGCGGCGAAATGCGCTACGGCCTGCTGAACGATGCGCGCGTGCTGGATAAAGCGGCCTGGCCATTAATGGTGGAGCGCTACGTGGCGCTGGCCTATGACAAAGGCGTGATGCGCAGCGCGAAAGACCTGCCGCAGCCGCTGCTCTGGCCCCAGCTTCAGGTTAACGACGGTGAAAAATCCCAGACCTGCAGCGCGTTTGGCCTTTCGGCTGAACGTCCGATGATTGGCTTCTGCCCTGGCGCCGAGTTCGGCCCGGCAAAACGCTGGCCGCACTACCACTATGCAGAGCTGGCGAAACAGCTGATCGACGAAGGCTACCAGATTGTCCTGTTCGGTTCGGCAAAAGACCATGAGGCGGGCAACGAAATTCTCGCGACGCTCAGTAATGAACAGCAGGCCTGGTGCCGCAACCTGGCGGGAGAAACGCAGCTTGAGCAGGCGGTTATCCTGATTGCTGCCTGCCACGCTGTGGTTACCAACGATTCAGGCCTGATGCACGTCGCCGCTGCGCTCAACCGTCCGTTGGTGGCACTGTATGGGCCAAGCAGCCCGGACTTTACGCCTCCGCTTTCCCATAAAGCGCGCGTTATTCGCCTGATCACCGGCTACCACAAGGTGCGCAAAGGCGATGCCGCTGAAGGTTATCATCAGAGCCTGATCGACATTACCCCGCAGCGCGTTCTTGAAGAGCTTAACGAACTGCTGTTGAGCGAAGAAGGATAACGAATGCGGGTACTGATCGTTAAAACCTCGTCGATGGGCGATGTTCTGCACACGCTGCCGTCACTGACGGACGCCATGCAGGCCGTACCGGGCATTCGTTTTGACTGGGTGGTGGAAGAGGGCTTCGCGCAGATCCCCACCTGGCATGAAGCGGTTGACCGCGTGATCCCGGTGGCGATTCGCCGCTGGCGGAAAGCGTGGTTCTCCGCGCCGATTAAAGCCGAACGCAAAGCCTTCCGCGAGGCGGTACAGGCGCAGCGTTATGATGCCATCATCGACGCGCAGGGGCTGGTCAAAAGCGCCGCGCTGGTGACGCGACTGGCGCGCGGCGTAAAGCACGGCATGGACTGGCAAACCGCCCGCGAACCGCTGGCGAGCCTGTTCTATAACCGCCGCCACCACATCGCGAAGCAGCAGCACGCAGTGGAACGTATCCGCGAGCTATTTGCAAAGAGTCTTGGCTATGCAAAGCCGGAAACGCAGGGCGATTACGCCATTTCGCAGCATTTTTTGCACGGTTCGCAACAAACAGACGCACCCTACCTGATTTTCCTTCATGCAACGACCCGCGACGACAAGCACTGGCCGGAAGCGCACTGGCGCGAACTGATCGGCCTGCTGGGAAGTGCGGGGTTACGTATCAAACTCCCGTGGGGCGCTCCCCATGAAGAAGCGCGCGCCAAACGCCTGGCGGCAGGGTTTGATTATGTGGACGTTCTGCCGCGCATGAAGCTGGATGGCGTCGCTCAGGCGCTGGCAGGCGCTACGGCTGTGGTCTCCGTGGATACGGGACTCAGCCACCTGACGGCGGCGCTGGACCGTCCTAATATTACGCTTTACGGCCCAACGGACCCGGGACTTATCGGCGGCTATGGAAAAAATCAATATATCTGCCGCCCGGAACACTCATCGCAGCTGAGCGATCTCAGCGCCGCTGCGGTATTTGCGCAATTAGAGCCTTTGCTGGCAGCAGAGAGAGCCTATGTCTGATTTTTTCTCAGCGGAGCGCCCGCCAAAGCGCGTGCTGATTATTAAGCTTCGTCACCACGGTGACGTTTTGCTTACCTCGCCGGTTTTTACCGTGCTGAAAAAGAACTGGCCGAACGTGGAAGTCGATGCGCTGGTTTATGACGATACCCAGGCGATGCTGACCAGCCACCCGCATATCGACCAGGTGCACACTATTGGGCGCAACTGGCGCAAGAAGGGCTGGTTTGAACAATTCCGCCTCTACCGCGCCCTGCTGAACACCCTGAAAGGCCGTCAGTATGACGTGCTGATTAACCTGACCGAACACTGGCACGGCGCACGTCTGGCGCGTCGCCTGAAACCGCGCGTCTCCGTCGGCTTTAAGCCGGATAAGCGCGGTGGCCTGGCGCGTCGCCGTTGGGTGAAATCGTTCACCACGCTCTATCCGGCGATTCAGGACAACAGCCGTCATATGGTGGAGGTTAATCTGGATGCCCTGCGCCGGATCGGCATTCATCCGCAGTCCGACGAAGACAAACATACGCTTTTTGTGCCCGGTGACGCGGCAGAAGCCTCTGTGGCCGAAAAACTGGCCGGGTTTGGGCTCACGAGTAAATCCTACATTCTGGTTCACCCGACCTCGCGCTGGATGTTTAAGGCCTGGGATATCAAAAAGCTGGCAGCGACCATTGATAACCTGGCGGCGCGCGGCCTGCCGATCGTCCTCTCCGCCGCGCCGTCAAAAGAAGAGAAGGCCTATATGGATGCGCTGCGCGCAGCCCTCACCCAGCCGGTCTTTGATTTAAGCGGTCAGCTGAACCTGAAAGAGCTGGGTGCGCTCATGAAGCACGCCCGGGTGTACTTCGGCGTGGATTCCATGCCAATGCATCTTGCGAGCGCCGTCGGTACGCCAACCGTCGCCATCTTTGGCCCTACCGGCGCCATCAAATGGGCGCCGTGGGGGGTAAATTATCGCGTAATCGTTGCCGGGTTTACCTGCCAGCCGTGCGGCAAAGCGGGCTGCGGAGACAGCGGTGTCTCTGACTGCATCACGGCCATCACCCCACAGCAGGTGCTGAGCGCCATTGATACGATGCTTCTGGAAACGGAAACACCTGCATGAAGCTGGCTATTGTCCGACAGACCTACAACCCCAACGGTGGCGCAGAGCGTTTTGTCTCACGTGCGCTAAACGTGCTGGCGCAGGATACCTCCCTTGATGTCACGCTGATTGCTCGCCAGTGGGAGGATGCCGCAGGCTGGAAAACGCTGACGGTCAATCCGCCGTTTCGTAATCGCATCGCGCGTGAATCCGGTTTTGCCCTCGAAGCCGCCGCGCATTTTGCGCAGTTTGATATTGTGCAAAGCCACGAACGCATACCGGGAGCCACCATCTTCCGGGCGGGCGACGGTGTTCACGCCACCTGGCTTGAGCAATATGGCCGCATTCTGTCGCCGCTGGCGCGCTGGGCGCAATCTCTGAGCCGCTATCACCGCTACATTCTGCAGGCCGAGGCGCAGATGTTTACCCATCCGCAGCTGCGCAAGGTGATCTGTAATTCGAAGATGGTGCGCGATGATATCGCGCGGCGCTTCGGGCTGCCGGACGACAAGCTGACGGTGATCTACAACGGCGTGGACACCGTTCAGTTTAGCCCTGAGGTCCGCGCCCTTTCGCAGCGTGATGTCCTGGGTATTCCTCCTGACGCACCGGTGCTGGCGTATGTTGGGTCAGGCTTCAGCCGTAAAGGCGTCGCCACCGCGCTGCGCGCCATTGTGTCGCATCCTGACGTCTGGCTGCTGATTGCCGGCCGCGATAAACATGCGCGGAAGTTCGAAAAGCTGGCGCAGGCGCTGGGGATTTCCTCACGAGTGAAGTTCCTGGGCCCCGTTGCCAACGTGCGTGAAGTCTATGGCACGGCGGATGCCCTTATCCTGCCGACGCTGTACGATCCCTTCCCGAACGTCTGCGTGGAAGCGCTGGCCTGTGGTTTGCCGCTGCTTACCAGCCACGGCTGCGGCGCGGCGGAGTGGATAACCGAGGGTCATAACGGCTGGGTGCGGGACGCGCTGGACAGCGAAGGCTACCAGCAGGCCATCTCGCTGTGGCTGAAAGGCCGTGAACAGGGTGTCGATTACTCCGCCGCTGCGCGTGCAACCGCCGAGCCCTTCACCCTGGACAGAATGGCGAAAGAGCTACAGGCGCTTTATCGTGATTTGCTGCGCTGAGCGACATCGGAGAAGACTTTCTCCATCGCGTCCAGCATACATTCGCGGGTAAAGTGCGTGCTCAGGTAGTCATATCCCTGTTGCGCGAGCGTCTCACGAAGGGCTGAGTCGTCATAGAGTTTCATTATGGCATCGTGCAGCGCGTTTTCGTCGCGCTGCGCGACCAGCACTCCCGTCTGCCCGTTAATCACCGCATCTCCCGTTCCACCCGCATCCGTCGCAATGGTGGCAATACGGGTGGCTAACGATTGCAGCACGCCCTGCGGAACACCTTCCATATCGTGCGAAGGGCTGAGCGCAATATCAAAGGCCGGGAACCAGCGTTCCGGATCGGATTGATGTCCCGCCATGACCACGCGCTGCTGTAACCCCAGGGCGGTGATTTCCTGTTCCAGCGTCGCTTTGTGCGGACCTTCGCCGACAATCGCCAGCTTGATGTGTGGATTGTCAATTTTCGCCAGGGCGCGCAGCAGTACGCTATGGCCTTTGTTCGGGCGTAAATGCGATACCACGCCCAGCCAGAAATCGTCCTGCGACAAACCACAATGAACCCGGGCCTGGTGCTTATCTCCCGGATGGAAACGCTGCGTATCGACACCGCTTGGCACCGACGTACTCTGAGACATCGGCACGCCAATATCTGCCACCTGATGGCGCAGCGCCTCGCCGGTGGTCACGATATGCGCGCAGGCCGTGCGGAAGAGCCAGCGGGTCGTCCAGTTGTTGCGCGGTACGCCGGACGCATGACGGGTTCTCACCAGTGGTACAGGGTTGGACAGCGTCAGATTCGCCAGCGCCACCAGCCAGGTATCGGCAGAGTTATGGCTGTTGATGACGTCAATCGAGTGACGGTTATCCTTCATCCAGCGACGCAGCACCTGCAGGTTTTTAAGGTTCTTACGCTTTAACGGCATCGTGACTACCGTCAAACCGGCATTGCGTGCCAGCGCGTGGAGCGGCGCAGTTTCCGGACAAAGGAGAGTCACCTGATGGCCACGCTGAATCATCCCAAGCGATTCGTTGATAATGCGCAGAGGCTGCCCGCCTTTGCCGCCGTCTGCTTCAGTGTGAACAATATGCATATATTTCCTGTCGTTTAGGGAAGGTGCGAATAAGCGGGGAAATTCTTCTCGGCTGACTCAGTCATTTCATTTCTTCATGTTTGAGCCGATTTTTTCTCCCGTAAATGCCTTGAATCAGCCTATTTAGAC
>NZ_VDAS01000037.1:0-27964 GCF_019584165.1 Enterobacter sp. EC_64 | reverse complement strand
CATTTTATTATGGTGATCCCCTGGGCGAAATGCGCCTGGTAAGCAGAGTTTTTGAAATGTAAGGCCTTTGAATAAGACAAAAGGCTGCCTCATCGCTAACTTTGCAACAGTGCCGAATCAAAAGACGGGGAGCTGAGCCGCATATACCTGTCCGGGAATATCCCGCTTTTTATGGAAAAGTGCGTGGAGTACGGCAAAACGCTCTTTGTGGTGGGGGAAACAGGCTCTGGGAAAACCACCTACATGAAGATGCTGCTGCACTACATTCCCGAGACGCTGCGCCTTATCACCATCGAGGACAACCCGGAGCTGAAGTTTTACAGCCAGAAAAACTACGTTCATCTGTTCTACCCGGCGGACGCCGGAGAGGGCGCAATAGTCACCTCTGATCGCCTGGTGCGCGCGATTTACCGTATGAACCCCGACCGCCCCCTGCTCGCCGAGGTGCGTGGCCGCGAGGCGTGGGACGCACTCAAGCTGATTGAGTCCGGGCACGAGGGGTTTATGTCCTCCCTGCACGCGGGCAGCCCGCGCGAGTGTATCTCCGGGCTGATAGACCGCTGCTACGAGCATCCGGCGTGCCGGGGCATGCCGGTTGACGTGCTGCTGCGCAAGGTACTGCACTGCGTCGACGTCATTGTGAGCGTGGACGTTCACGGCAACGTGCGCCGCATGAGCGACGTCTATTTTAAACCCCTGCACATGCAGGCTATGAAGGAGAGTTTCAATGATGCTGCCTAAACTGACCGGCCTGACGGCGATCGTCGTCCTCCTGGCGGGCTGTTCTTCGCCGCCGGAGCCTGCGGCCGTTGACTGGTCACAACCGGCGCAGCCGGTAACGACCACCCGGCCGGTATGGGAACCCAACCGTCTTATCGTGGCCTCGCCGGTGACGGAAGGGCACTGGTCGCAGGTGCTTGCGCGTTTTGAACCCGGCGGGATTTACCCGGCCGCACAGTGGTACGCGGTTGCGCACGCCTCGCGCGCGGTAGTAAATGCCCCGGACGGCCAGCGCTTCTTTGCGGCCAAAACCTGGCTCCGCGAGGGCGGCTACAAGGGTGTGGTGGAGTTTCGCCCCCGCTCCGGCTGCCTGACCTGCGACACCTCAGAAATCGTCTTCTACCGATAACGGCGGCGACGGTCTGAGTCCTTCAGACCGTCACCGGCGTTGAACAACCAACGGGCGTTAGCGCCCTGCTTCCCTTCAGAGGAAATCATCATGAAACACACCGTAATCACGGCGGCGCTGCTGTGCGCCCTTACTTCTCCGGCGTTCGCCGCCGATGGCCAGAATGCCGACCCGAATGACCCGTGCGCGATGGTGCTGTGCCTGGCCGGAAAGCTCGACGGCAGCAGTCCCGCCGAGTGTGACCCGATGTACAAAAATTTCATGAGCATCAAAAAGAAAAAAAAGGGGTCGTTTTTACCCGATCACACCGCCGCAGCGCGGCAGAAAAAACTGAGCGCCTGCCCGTCCGCTGACAGCGCCATTGTCGGCAAGATCATCTCGAAATTTGGCCGTATGAACGGTTGGTAAAACGGCAGCCGTAAAGGAGACACCACGTGATTAATCAAACCGTTTCTATTAATAACTTTTCCGGGCTGCTGAAAGATGAGGAGCTTCCTGCAGGTGATTTGCAGACGGTGCTGCTCGTTTTGTCGGAAATCAGCCAGAAACAGGATCATTTTCAGGCCAACACGTCCGAACTCGTCCAGCTCGCCGCGCAGCACTCGCCGACCTTCCAGGCATTACCAGCAGAACGTCAGTCGTTCTTCCGCTCCGTGCTCAGTATGCCGGTCTTCTTTTACACCGTTCCGCTGAGCGACGACGAGGCGGCGGAATGGGAAAAACTCGACGATAAGGATGCACTCCAATGGCAACAAAAACCGGATTTATAGCCCCGCCGTGGCCGCATGTGCGTGGTGATTCCGTTAGTGCCGCGAGCCTGATTTCTCGCATCGAGAAAGAAGCGCATCGCGGCTGCGGCCTGCATTACGAAATCTACCAATATCGCGCCCTGTGCGAATTGCACGATGTTCTGACCAGTCTCAGCGTCCGTGATGCTGAGACGTTCATGACAGTAGCGGCGGATCATGGCTTTAGTCTGTCTGATAACGACTTTCAGGAAAGTCGAATGATGTACTTCGAAACGATGGATGAAATCAGGAGAGATCAAGAATGAGACTGTGGATTGCAGAAAAACCCGCAGTCGCGAGCGATATCGCGAAAGCGCTGGGCGGCAACTTCACCCGGCACGACGGCTATGCCGAATCGGCGACCGATATCGTGAGCTACTGCGTCGGCCACGTGCTGGAAATGGTGCCCCCGGAGACGATCAACCCGGCCTACGCCACCTGGTCGCTCGACACCCTGCCGCTGAAGCTGTACCCGGTACAGCTTCAGCCAAAAGCGAGCGTGGCAAAGCAGGCTAATACCCTGGTGAAGCTGATTCGTCGCCCGGATATCAAAATGGTTGTCCACTGCGGCGACCCGGACGACGAGGGGCAGCTCCTGGTTGACGAGGTGCTGGAGTTCGCCGGAAACACCGCGCCGGTGAAACGGGCGCTTATTAACGACAACACCGCGCCAGCGGTGAAAAAAGCCATCAACTCCCTGCGCGATAACAGCGATTTTCGTGGGATGTACCTGAAAGCCCTGATGCGCAGCGCAGGAGACGCGATTTTTGGCTTCAGTATGAGCCGCTGTTACACCCTCAAAGCCCGCGATAAGGGCTATAAGGGCACGATTTCGGTTGGCCGCGTCCAGACGCCGGTGCTGGGAATGATTGTGCGCCGGTGGCGCTACAATCAGGCGCACAGCGAGGCGTTTTACTACCAGCTCGCAGGGCAGTTTATCAGCGGTACGGACGTTGTCTGCGCCCGCTGGCAGACGTCCGAATACGCGCCGGTGGACGATAAAAAGCGGCTGACGGATAAGGCCTGGGGGGAAGGACTCGCGAGGGCTCTGGCCGGAAAACCGGCCAGCGTGCTCGCGGCCGCCACCGACCGGGGAAAAACCACTGCCGCACCGCTGCCGTTTAACCTGCTGCGCCTCCAGGTGTATATGAACCGCAGGCACAAACTGACCGCGCAGCAGACGCTCGATATCACGCAGAAGCTCAAGGACAGTAAATACATTACCTACAACCGCTCTGACTGTTCTTATCTGTCCGATGAACAATTCAACGACGCGCCACAGGTGGTGGCGGCCTTAAAAACGCTCGACGTTTTTAACGGCCTTACCACCGACACGGCGCAAAAAAGTGCGGCGTTTGACAGTAAAAAAGTCACCGCCCACACCGCCATTATCCCGACGACGAACATGCCGGATTTAAGCCGCCTTACCGACAAGGAAAAGGCGGTTTATCTCGCCATCGCGCAGTTTTATCTCGCGCAGTTCGTGGCGAAAAAGCGCTATGACGAGTCGATCGCGGAGATTAAATGCGGTGACGAGATGTTTAAAGTCTCGGCGCGTAAAACCACGGATGCGGGTTTTACGACGTTCCTGAACGACGCGGAAGAAGACGACGAGGAGGACGAAAACAGCACCGCGTTTGAGGCCATCAGCCGCCTGCAAACCGGGGCGACATTAACCTGCCGCGAGGTGGTGATTTCGGAGAAAAAAACTAAACCGCTGCCGCTGTTTACCGAGGCGACCCTGCTCGCTGCCCTCGTTCGCGTGGCCGATTTTGTCGCCGATCCGCGCATTAAAAAATTGCTCAAGGAGAAGGATAAAGACAAAAAAGATGAACACGGCGGCATCGGCACACCGGCGACCCGCGCGGCCATTATTGAGACGCTGAAAACCCGCGATTACATCACCGTGGAAAAGGGCAAATTTATCCCAACTGCCGCCGGGCTGGCGTTAATTGATGCTCTGCCCGACTCGGTGACGCAGCCGGATATGACCGCCGTATGGGCTGAAAAACAGGCGGCGGTTGAAACCGGCGAAATGACCATCGAGCGCTTTATTGATGGTCTTTACGCGGAAGTTTCCCGCCTGGTTGAGAGCGCCGATATTGCCATCAGCGCGACGGAAAAACAGCCCGTTAAAACGGCGCTTAACCGCCTCGCGGTTAAATGTCCGTCGTGCGGTTCTGAGCTGGTTATGACGCCGAAAACCTGCGCCTGTACGGGCTGTCAGTTCAAAATATGGCTGGAAGTGCGCGGCAAAAAGCTAACGGAAAAACAGGCCGAGAAGTTAATCGGCAAGGGCAAAACCGACGTTATTAAAGGTTTTAAATCGAAGAAAAACGACGACACCTATTCGATGATCGTCACGCTGAAAAACGCGCAAACCGGGGAACTCGGTTTTGAATATCCACCACGCGATCCGCTGAAAGGATTGAACGTATCTATGCCGAAGGAGCTGAAATTATGAACCGTATCCAGGACGAATTAACCTCAGAGCGCGCGCTGAAAAAGTTTTTACGTGAAAGTGATTTTGCCTTTCTGGAGATGCTGAGTGCACGTATTTCAGCAGCACTTGATGAAAAACGCGCAGAGCATATCGAGCAGGAAAAGCTACGCCGACAGCGGGAAGAAAAGCGCAATGAATTGCTGGCGCTGATTGAATCGGAGGGCTTTTCACCGACAGAGCTGGTTAGTACAAGTCCCGCCAAAAAGTCGGCAAAACGCAAAGCTAAATATCAGTATTTTGAAAACGGCGTGCATAAAACATGGTCAGGCGTCGGACGCGTGCCGGTTGTAATTCAGCAAGAACTTGACGCCGGAAAACCTCTTGAATCCTTCCTTATTACCACCGACTAACAACGGCACCGGGTCGGTTTTGACCTGGCTTTTCAGGCTTCGAAGACTGGCGAGCATGGCGATTCAATTTTGAAAAAATTGCTAATCGACAGGCCGCCTGAGTCTGCGAAGTGGCAGGAGGCGAGTAAATTCAATTTCGAAGAAATTGCTAATTTGCGTCGCCGATTCCACTTTTTGAGCGCTCACCCCAAGTGAGCCGAAAAAAGCCGGGGGGGGCCGAATAAATTTTGCCGCCCCAGCGAGCAAAAAGACGCGCCCACGCGTCGGTTTATTTGGGGGGCTTGCCCCCCACACCGTCGTGCCTAAGTCTCCGGCCAAAAGCCGGTAGCGTGGCGCGACCACCCCCTAAAAAGCCTAGTTTCCCTTTAATTCGTCTTGTGAGGAACGAACAAGGCGAAGAAAAGGGCTAAAACAGGCGTCTTTTAGGGGGTGGTCGCGCGTAGCGCGCGACGGTGTGGCCTCTTTTGACCTTGGGGGTTTTGGCCGGGCGTTCAGCCAGGACATTACCCCCATGCGACATGCAGTAAGGGCGTCCAGCCCGCACGTAATGCCGCACGCCGTTAGATCGCGGGAGTGTACCTCCTGCGATCATGGCCGCTTGGCGGCCACTTCTTTTGCAGCATGGAATCGGTCAGTCAGAACGATCACAACCTGTGACCGTTCTGACTGACCGATGGTGCTGACCGAATTTAAGTGAAGGAGAATATCGTGATATTCGACAAACTGAATCATTTGCTGTCGCCGATAGCAAATGCCGTCCTGGCCTTTATCGCCTTTTTGCAGGCGCATCAGCTGGCGTTAGCACTGCTGTCCGGCGTCATGCTGCCTTTTATATTTTCTGCGAAACACGGCGGTCAGGAAAAGCCGACGTTTCTGCAAAGGATCTTAATTCTGCTTTCCATGATCTGTTTTGTTTTCGGCTCGATAGCGCCAGTGGCCGTTTGGTTTTTACAGCGCATTTATGGCCGGGAAGATATCGCCAGTCCGCCGCTGCTTACCTGGACAATGGCGCTACTGTTTACCGTCGCCGGTTTTATTCTGCACGTGGTTTTACGGCGTTTGATCTCGCCTGAATTTGATAAGGTCAAACGCGGCATGGTGAAAAAAACCAGCATGGAGCGCGACCGCAGAACCGACGTTCGCCGGGTAAAAGAAATTTTACCCGTCACCACCGAATACGATCCGATGGATTACATCGATCTGACTAAGGGGATTTTTATCGGGCTGAGCCGCGAGGGTGAGCCGCAATATATTCCGTTAAAAGAATGGCAGACCCAGCACGCCGACATTATCGGCACCACTGGTGCCGGTAAAGGCGTCGTAACCGGTATTCTGCTTTATCAGAGCATCCTCGCCGACGAGGGCGTTTTTGTTCTCGACCCCAAAAACGACGAGTGGGCACCGCACCTGTATAAAAAAGCGTGCGCGGACGCCGGAAAACCCTTTGTGCTTATCGACCTGAATAAACAGGAATACCAGATGAACCTTATCGACGGTATCACCGCCGACCATCTGGAGGAATTATTCGTGGCCGGTTTCAGTCTGGCGGAAAAAGGCGAGGCGGCGGATTTTTACCGTATCGACGACCGCAAGGCGGCGAGAACGGCGGCGCAGTTCGTGAAGGATAATCCGGGCGCAACCGTGCGGGATATTTATAACGGCGATTATGTTCAGGGCATTGGCGAGACGATTAAAGCCTTTCACGGTAAAACCGAGGAGCTGGCAATGCTCAACAGCATTAACGCGCCAGGCGGTTTTGCGCTGAAGGAGATTTTCGACAAGGGCGGCTGCTGCTACATCATCGGTTCGATGCGTAACTCTAAAATCATTACCGCGCAGCGCATGATTTTAGTTCGCCTGTTCCAGCTCGCGGAATTGCGCGACCGCGTCGCGGGGAATATCCGCCCCATCGCCATCTTTAAGGACGAGGTGAAATATCACCTTTCCAAACCGGCGCTCGAAGGGTTAGGCGCGGCACGCGATAAAGGCGTCCATATATTAATGGCGCACCAGTCAATTGCCGACCTGCGCGACTGTCCGGCGGATTTAAACGGCGACGCCGTGGTTGGGGCGGTCGTGGAAAACTGCAAGTTTAAGCTGGTATATAAACTTCAGGATCCAGACACCGCCGAATGGATTGCGCGCATGTCTGGCACGATTTTAGTCGATGATGAAAGCCGAAAAGTCACCACCACGGCGGTGCTGACAGAAAAAGTCGATAACGAGCGCATGCTTCGGCAGGCGGAAAGCTATTACATCGACAGCAATATGCTCCAGAACCTGCCGAAGTTCGTCAGCTATATCTTCAGCCAGAACGCGCTCGCGTTCCCGTCGTTAATCTCACCGCTCAAGGTTAAAAAAGCCCCACTGGAGCTGTTTACCCTGCCGCCGGTCGCAGTCGCTACGGTGGCAGAAGTTAAACCGGTGCTGGATCTGGATTTTGATAAAACGGTTCCGGCAGTTCCGGCACCTGACATTATTCCGGTCAGCGCAACAACCACCAAAAAACCCTCAGCAACGCCAATACCCACTCCGCCGGTGCAACCTGACGAGGAGTGGCTGATGGCATCACAGCCCGCTCCAAATGACGAAATACATTCGTTGCTGGATTTATAAAATAAGGAGTTTCTATGCTTATTTCGTCGTATCAGGAACGTTATGCACGCAGCACTGAAAAAATTCGCGTACTGCTGAATTTTCTCAAGGAGGAAACCTACAGCGATTTTCAAATCATAAAGCTGCTTTTTGATTTTAAATCTGACCGCCCTCTCTACCGGTTGTTGGAGAAGGTGGAGAAAATGGGGCTGATTCAGAAACACGTGCATGAATCCCGCGCGTCGAGAATATCCCTGTGGGGCATTACCGCCGACGGGCTGGCCGTTATCCTCACGGCGGACGACAACATAATGCCCGCCCGCTTTGAACCCTACCGCCTGACCGGCTGGTCACTCGACCATCACCTTGATAACCAGCTAGTGCGCCTTACGCTGGAGAAGAACGGCGCGACAGGGTGGATTAACGGCGACCGTTCAACGTTCCTCAGTCAGTACAGCGTCAAACACCGTCCCGACGGGCTTATCAGCCTGCCGGACGGCAGGCTGATCGCCGTTGAAACCGAACGACGTATCAAAACAAAGGCGCGCTATCAGTCCATCATGGCGAGCCACCTGCTGGCTATCAGCGATAAAAAATGGCGGTACGCGTTTTACGTCGCCCCGGACGAGGCGAAAAAGCGCGCCCTGAAGATTATTTTCGACAGCATCGCCAGCGTGATCGTGAAAAACCAGCATGTGCAACTGGAGGCAAAACACCGCGACGTCTTCCGCTTTTACACCCTCGATGAACTGAAAAACCTGGAGCTGGACAACTATGCGTAAAACCACCCTTCTGGTGCTGGCCGCCGCCCTCTGCGTGCCCGCGTTCGCCACCGCCGCGCCCGTCCTGACGGCGGGTTTTTCGCCGTCTGACGGGCGCCCTGCTCTTGAAATCGTGCTCGGCGCCATAAACAACGCCAGGCAGAGCATTGACGTCGCGGCCTACAGCTTCACCAGTAAGCCGGTCGCGACGGCGCTCGCCGGTGCTAACCGGCGCGGCGTGGCCGTGCGCGTGGTGGCCGACGAAAAGGCGAACAGCGACCGCTACACCGCCGTGACGTATCTGATAAACCAGGGCGTGCCGGTGCACCTTAACGGCCGTTACGCCATCATGCACAACAAGTTTATGGTGATCGACGGCAAAAACGTCCAGACCGGGTCGTTTAACTACACGGCAAGCGCCGTTTCACGCAACGCGGAAAACGTGCTGCTGATCGAGGATGCGCCGCAGCTGGCGGAGACGTACCAGCGAGAATTTAACCGCCTGTGGGATGAGGGCACCCCGCTGAATGCCCTGTACTGAATCAGCCCCGTCTGCGGACGGGGCTTTTTTTTTTACTCCACTTCCAGCCAGGCTTTGCGCCCTTCAAGATGCAGCGCTTTCAGCATGGCGATCACGTCTTCTGCTGAACGTCCGCCATAGTTGAGACGGGTCTGCTCCCCTTCAAACTCCACCACGATAATGGTGTCCAGCGTCACCGACAGCAGCTCGCGGAGATCACGTAGCGTCTGCCCTGTACTGCGTGAATGCATGCACTGGGTTATCCGGTTGGCCGCCTCCTGGCACAATCCCTCTACGGCCTCGCGATATGCCAGACGCTGATCGAGGTTGCCCTCGATGTCGCTGATCAGTTTAACCACCGCCGTTTTGACGGTTTTGATTTCAGGAAATTTCGTTTTTGGGGAGCCTGACTGCTCCAGCGGGGATACGCTGGTCGCCGGTGCAGCTTTAGGGGCGGTTGTCGGGGTGTGCAGGTTCATCGTCATGGTCGTTTCTCCGTCAGTGTGAATTTCGTCTTCGTATCGCCTGACGGTTCGGCCTGCCCGGAGTCGTTCTGGTCTGCAAGGGCGCGCAGCGTGCCATTTACCCTTGCTGACCAGGTTGTGACGGGGGACGATTACCGGAAGCTGATACGCAGGAGAAAGGCATCACAGGAGAAAATGACGATGTGCACACCCGGACTTACCGCCCCTTTAGCTGCGGCGGCGAAAGCCGTTACGTCATTTTTTACGTAAGACATCGCGCCGTTACGTATCCCAGATACGTAACGGCTGCCGCCTGAAAAAGGGTTCATTTTTTTTGAATCTGTCCTGTTTTTTTTCCCGTGCCGGCATCAGCTGCAGGACGTCCTGCAGCTGATGCCGGCCGCGTTACAGAATTATAAAAAACAGTGACTTATATAACTCCCTCCCTGATTCTCTCTCTTTCAAAAATTCTGAAGCCCTGCACCGCAGGGCTCCAGCTGTCAGCAGTCCATCAGCCAGCGGTGCGCTTTTGAGGCCGCTGCCGCCGCTTTAAAGATGTAGCGCTTGTCTCCCTTCAGGGCTTTCAGCCAGGACGCGATATAGCTTTCATGCTGCACCTCTCCCGTAATTCCCAAATCCGCCATCAGAAACGCGCTGCCCAGCTCGGCGATCAGTTCCTCAAACGCATACGCCTCAGAGCCAAACTTATTGCCTTTTTCACGATTGAGGCGGGACGCTGCCCCCGTCCAGTGAACCAGCTCATGCAGGCCGGTGGCGTAGAAGTTCGCCGCGTCCGCGAAGCGGAACCGCTCTGGCAGGACGATTTCATCGGTGGCCGGACGATAGAACGCCTTTACGCCCTGCTCGGTGATTTTTGCCCCGCTCCGGGTCATGAGTGCTTCCGCCTGCGGCAGCGGATCGAAACCGGCAACCGGCTGCGGCACGCTCTCGATGCTCAGGCCGTCGATTTGCTCCACGTTAAACACGGTAAAGGCTTTCAGCATCGGGATTTTTTCGATTTCCCCGTCCTCGTCCTCTTTCTCCAGCGTCTTGTAAAAGATGGCCGTCGTGCCGTGTTCACCTTTACGAACCTGGCCGCCCAGCTCCTGCGCCTGTTTGTAGGTCAGCCAGCGCTCGTCCTGAAAACCCTGTTTTGCCGCACTACACCACAGCAGCATGATATTAATTCCGCTGTATGCCGTGCCGGTGCTGAAGTTGGCCGGTAATCCCGCCGCTGCGCCGTTGCGAACCCACGGGCACACCCACGGTTTAACGCCGCTTTCCAGGGCTGCAATGATGCTGTCCGTTACGGTCTGGTAAAGGTCTGTTTTGACTGCGCCAGCACGGGCTTTGCTTTTGCCCCTGGAAAATTTCGTTTTTGAGGAGCCTGACTGCTCCAGCGGGGATACGCTGGTCGCCTGTGAAGCTTTAGGGGCGGTTGTCTGAGTGTGCAGGTTCATCGTCATGGCTGTTTCTCCGTCAGTGTGAATTTCGTCTTCGTATCGCCTGACGGTTCGGCCTGCCCGGAGTCGTTCTGGTCTGCAAGGGCGCGCAGCGTGCCATTTACCCTTGCTGACCAGGTTGTGACGGGGGACGATTACCGGAAGCTGATACGCAGGAGAAAGGCATCACAGGAGAAAATGACGATGTGCACACCCGGACTTACCGCCCCTTTAGCTGCACGGGTGAAATCGCCCTTCAGCGTCCGGAGGACAGGTAAAAAAAGCACTGACGACGTCAGTGCTGCCTTTGTGGTGTGCGGTGTTACACTGCCGCAGCCGGTCAGTTCGCCCTTCCTGAATCCGGGGGCGGTTTGTTTTCGGGGACGTTCTGACCGGCACTCCCCCATCACTTGCAGAAATTTCACCGCCCTTTATGTCGCGGTAGGGATACCCGTTACCGGATACCCCCCGCACAGATCCCGGCGTGCGCGATTTACGCACCGGGCTCCTGCCTCGGGTGTCTGGCGGTGAACCGCTCCACAGGCCATGGATGAAGAACCCGAACCCTTGGTAGCCATGCGGCTGCCAGTTTGTTTGCTTTCGTCCAGGTCGTATCATCCTTCTGGCTCCTGCGCCTGAGCGCCCGGCGCCAGAGGTTTGTTACGTGTGTCCTGAACTTCTGCATGGTGGGGAAGTTGCCCGGTACCGAGTGATAGTTCAGGTATCCCTGAACCACTCTCCTGAGCCATTTTCCCTGTTCGGGGATTGAGTAATGCCAGCGCCTTCGCAGACCGTCTTTGATGGCTTTCAGAGTTGCCGTCATCCGATCCCGGCGGGTCTTTCGTATCAGCATGAACCTGCCGTTGCGATCTTTCCCGCTGATGTGCGTGAACCCGAGGAAGTTGAACGTTTCTGGTTTGCCTTTTCCCCTGATGGCACGGTTTTCGACAGCGAAGCGGCCGAACTCCATCAGACGGGTTTTCTCCGGGTGAACCGTGAGTCCGAACTCCCTCAGTCTGCGCTGCATGGCTATACGGAAGCGCCGGGCATCGTATCGTTTGTCGAACCCGATGACGATGTCATCGGCGTATCTGACCATTACCACATTGCCTGTGGCATAGCGACGTCGCCACTGATGCGCCCACAGATCGAAGACGTAGTGGAGGTATATGTTTGCCAGCAGCGGTGAGATGACCGCACCCTGTGGGGTGCCTTCCTCCGTTGCTCGCCATTGACCCTCCTCCGACGTCCCGGCTGTGAGCCACTTACGTATGAGCCTGATTACCCTCCGGTCGCCGATCCGATGCTCTGTGAACCTGATCAGCCATTCGTGGCTCACCCTGTCGAAGAACTGACTGATGTCGGCATCCAGTACCCAGTTTACGTTAGTGCGTACCAGCCCTGTGGCCAGTGCGTCCAGTGCATCGTGCTGGCTTCGCCCGGGTCTGAACCCGTATGAGAACCCCATAAAGTCGTTTTCATAGACTGCGTTCAGGATTTTCACCAGCGCATACTGGACGATCTTGTCCTCCAGCGAGGCGATGCCGAGCGGGCGTTGTTTTCCATCCGCTTTTGGGATGTAGTGACGCCTGCCGGGCTGCGCCCTGTAGCTGCCCTGATGTAGCCTCCGGTGCAGATCTGTTATGTTGTTCTTCATGTTTCCGGCGTAGTCCATCCACCTGATGCCATCCACTCCCGCGGCCGCTTTCCTGCTCAGGGAGAGGAATGCGGCTTCCAGTGCTTCGACTGTCAGCAGGTGGAACAATGCTGTAAACCGTTCTTTCTTCCGCTGCTTCGCAGCTTCCCGCACGCGTGACAGCCTCTGTGACATGCTTTCCCGGCTCTGTGTCCGGCGCATGTGTGGCTGTTCCGCGTTCCCCTTGGCCCCGCTCCTTCGCTCCACTGACTCCGCTCCTTTCGGGTTGTTCGCCTGCTTCGCCGCTACTATGAGCGAGTCCGACTTCTCCTCTCCGTACATCACCGGCTATGACTCCTCGTCTTCCCGGTGCGGGCCATCTCCGACACTGGCAGATGGTCAGAGGGGAGATCTCCCGGTTCCCGCGTAGAGATCGTATTGACATGCCAGGGTCTCAGACCCCGCCGGATCCATGTGGCACTCGCAGTATCGCACCCTATGATGTTGCCTTCCGTTAACAGTACAACGTCGGCACCCGGTAATTTAATATACATTTCGTGGCTCAATGGCTGGCCTGTCAACACCCCTGTCAACGCTTCGCCCCATACCTCGCGGTATGCCACGCATGACTCGGGGACCTTGTGGATTGCTGGTCCTTCAATGGTCGGGGACTTTCACCCCTTGATCTCTACCGGTCTCCCGGCGCACACTGTATGTATATACAGTATAAAGAGGTAAATCTGATGCCACGACGCTATGAAATTGACGCTGCCTGGCGTGCGGCCATCACCCGCGAACAGGATGGCCGTCAGACCGTCACGACCGCAGCCTTTGTCCGGGAGCTTCACAAGTTCAACTGGCACTGGACGCCCCGCCAGGCTAACCAGTGGATAGAAACGTATGTGACGGTGTTCCGGGACGTCTCGCCCAATGAGGGAGAAAACCGGACGTTCCAGCTGTTTAATCCGAACGGAGGGCGCTGATATGGGGTTTCCGTCACCGGCAATGGATTACCAGGAAAGCCGCCTCTCGCTGGATAGCTACTGTAAAACCGGGCGTCCGGGCGTGTTCCTATTTCGTAGCGACTGCACCTCGTTCCGGGAGGGCATCAGGCCGGGTTCGCTGCTGATCGTGGATTTCGGCGCGCGGCCGGTTGACGGCACCCTGGTGCTCTGCGTGCTGGAAGATGAATTCAGGATCATGCGACTGCGTCTCCATCCGGCAAGATGTCTACAGGAGCTGGACAGGCCGGAGAACGTCCGCGCCCTGCCGGATAATGAGGATGAAGGTATCGAGATCAGGGGCGTGGTGACGCACATCGTTACCGATGCCAGAACGGGGGAGTTCGAGGATTTCCCTGTAATTTAGCAATACAATACAACGCAATTAACCGTACACATAAGGTACTCTTTATGTACTATTAATGTACATTTTAAGTGCGCATATTATTGTTTTTCGCCTTGCGCCTTCCCTTGAAACACAATTTATTTGCAGAAAAGTGTTTCGCTAAGAGAAACGCGTGGTATAATGTTTCCCGTTGAGAAACAGGAAATCAATAATGATAAAAAGTTTCAAGCACAAAGGGTTACAAAAGCTCTTTGAGAACGACGATCCGAGCGGAGTACAGGCAAAGGATGTGGAGAGAATAAAACTTCGCCTCCTGATGTTAGACGAAGCGACGACAACAGAAGATTTCCGCGCCTATCCGGGATTTAAATTTCACCCCCTGAAAGGCGATAAGAAGAATCTTTATGCGATCACCGTTCGGGCGAACTGGCGAATCACCTTTGAGTTTACAGATGGTGATGCCTACATACTGAATCTGGAGGACTACCACTAATGACGATGCTCAACCCACCACACCCAGGGGGATTGATTACCGAATACCTGGAGGATAACGAAATCAGCTTACGAGCCCTTGCCCGTAACCTCGATGTTTCCCCTTCTGCGCTGAGTAAAGTCTCGGCAGGTAAAGCGGCAATCAGTCCTGAAATGGCTCTTAAACTTGAGGCAGGTTTAGGAATCGCAGCTCGACTCTGGCTGGCAATGCAGGCGACCTATGACCTTAGCCGCGCCCGCAAGGAGATCGACCTCTCCCATGTGGTGCCTGTTACAGTCAAAAGTGACTTTGCCGTACATTGATACCGAATAAAAAAAGCCGCATAAGCGGCTTTTTTATTAGGTGGTTCTACACTTAGAACAGGTGCGGAGTGACCAGTAGCGCCAGCAAGATTAGGCACAGAACGATGGTCAGCACCTGAGTTATACGCGGCGCTTTTATGAAAGCAGTCAGCACTTCAGCCATAGACTTAATCCATATTGCAGGTTGCAAGAACTACCGGCTCACGTTGACGTAGAATCACCCCAGGGGTAACATTACTTCGCTATAGTAACGACAACGTGAACTTCGGTACATGTTTCGGGCAGCAGCAGCGACTGCGAATCGCTGACTGAGGCGAAAAAGAGAACCCTTCGGGGTTCTTTTTTTTGCCTTATCATCCCTCTGACAGCGTTTTAGAGCATCCGGAACGGAGAATCTGCGAAACCCTCCTTCCCTTCATCCCTACAACACCTACAGCAAAGCGATCATATCACAACTCAAAATCTACGGAGTAAGGTGGAGATGTAAAAGATGCGTATGAAATCAGCATTTAGTTTAGCTCTCTATCTTCACCCGGTCGGAACAGAGAGGATCTGCCCCATACGTCCTTACCCTAAAACGGGCTTTGTTGAATAAATCAGATTTCGGGTAAGTCTCCCCCGTAGCGGGTTGTGTTTTCAGGCAATACGCACGCTTTCAGGCATACCTGCTTTCGTCATTTTGTTCAGCGCTCGTACCAGGGCCATAGCCTCCGCAACCTGACCATCGTAGTCACGCAGCGTCAGTGAACCCCCGAACAGCTGTTTTACCCGGTACATCGCCGTTTCCGCTATCGAGCGACGGTTGTAATCTGTTGTCCATTTCCACCGCGCATTACTCCCGGTCATTCGCTGATTAGCCACTGCACGGTTACGGTCTGCATATTCACCGGGCCAGTAACCCGCACCTTTTCGGGGAGGGATAAGCGCGCTGATTTTCTTACGCCGCAGTTCATCGTGACAGAGCCGGGTGTCGTAAGCGCCGTCTGCCGATGCTGCCCTGATTTTTCTGTGAGTCTGCCGGATAAGACCCGGGAAGGCTTCTGAGTCCGTCACATTGTTCAGCGACTGGTCTGCACAGATGATTTCATGTGTGTTGCTGTCAACTGCCAGATGTAACTTTCGCCATATACGACGGCGTTCCTGGCCATGTTTTTTGACTTTCCATTCGCCTTCACCAAAGACCTTCAGCCCGGTGGAATCAATCACCAGATGCGCGATTTCACCCCGGGTGAACGTTTTGAAACTGACATTAACCGACTTTGCCCGCCTGCTGACACAGCTGTAATCCGGGCAGCGTAGCGGAACGTTCATCAGAGAAAAAATGGAATCAATAAAGCCCTGCGCAGCGCGCAGGGTCAGCCTGAATACGCGTTTAATGACCAGCACAGTCGTGATGGCAAGGTCAGAATAGCGCTGAGGTCTGCCTCGTGAAGAAGGTGTTGCTGACTCATACCAGGCCTGAATAGCTTCATCATCCAGCCAGAAAGTTATGGAGCCACGGTTGATGAGGGCTTGATTGTAGGTGGGCCAGTTGGTGATTTTGAACTTTTGCTTTGCCACGGAACGGTCTGCGTTGTCGGGAAGATGCGTGATCTGATCCTTCAACTCAGCAAAAGTTCGATTTATTCAACAAAGCCTACCTGAGACTAAATCGCCCTCCCAATGCCCCAGAGAGCGTCTGTTATCGATATTTCGGGAACGTTCGTGAATTGGTGTTCCGTTCACTATGTTAATCGTACCTCTTTCGCCTTTGCGGGTATGACGCCTGCCATGGCGAAGGCTATGCGACCGTCGCAGATGCTGTATATTCAGGTGGTGTAGCGCTTCACGGCTACGAAAGTACAGCGTTTTATAAATTGTCTCAGGTGATATTCGCAGCGTTTTTTGACGTGATTTTGTTCGCCTTAACCATCCTGATATTTGCTCTGGAGACCATTTCATCTCCAGCTTTTCCAGAACAAGCTTTCGCAATGGTAAATTTTGATCCAGTAAGCACGGTTTTGGCCTTTTCGCCATTCTGTTGGCTCGGTTATTAGCATCAACAGCTTTGTAATAGCGTCTGCCCCGATTACGCTGAACTTCACGTGAGATCGTCGAAGGACTGCGATTCAGCGCAGTAGCTATCGCACGAATGCTCATTTTGGCTGACAAACCAGCTCGTATCTCCTCGCGCTCAGACAGTGTCAGGTGAGCTACAGCCCGCTTACGCTCATGGGGTTTTATGCCGCCAGTATCCCTTAACATAGTGAAGATCGTTCCGGGTTTTGAACCCAGGATATTCGCTATTTCACTGAAGCCTGTTCCGTTCTTCCATAGTTCAAAAACAGAGGCTTTTTCCTCTGCTGTAAATGTTCGTCTCATTCAAAAAACCTCCGCAACCCCATGTTTTCACATAACTGTTGCGTTGACCAATTGAATCTACAGTAGCCTTTTTTAATATTTCATTTTCCATTTCAATACGTTGTAGCTTTTTCCTGAGCTCACGGATTTCAATTTGTTCCGGGGTAATGGGGGAGGCTTTTGGTGTTTTGCCCTGCCGTTCATCACGTAATTGTTTCACCCATCGCGTCATTGTGGAAAGGCCGACATCCATAGCGCTGGCTGCATCTGCCACGGTGTAGTTCTGGTCAACGACCAGTTGAGCGGATTCGCGTTTAAACTCTGCGCTGAAATTTCTTTTTTTCATTATGGCACCTGTGTTGTTCTGAGGTGAGCATATCACCTCTGTTCAGGTGGCCAAATTCAGTAAACCACTTCAATTGGATACCAATTCCTGTACGAGGGCGATGAGCTTAAATGCTATGAACATGGTCTTCTCATCGAAAGCGTAGAATAATACGACTCCCTTCCAACCGGCTACGTTGGCCGGTTTTTTCACTTATCCACATTATCCACTGGATAGATCCAATAATCAGGTCCATACAGATCCCAATTAGATCCATATAGATCCCTGATCGTCGTAGGCCGCGTCCCGTCTGGCTTAGAAGCCTTTCGCGATGTGTGCTGGAGGGAAAACGATGTGCGCTGGAGGGAAAAAAATGTGTGCTGACGGGTTGCTAATGTGTGCTGGCGGGATATAGGATGTGTGCTGACGGGAAAGCCAGGGTAGTTATCATCACTGATAAAAACTATCCACATAATTCGGAAAAAGCAATATGAATCAATCTTTTATATCCGATATTCTTTACGCAGACATTGAAAGTAAGGCAAAAGAACTAACAGTTAATTCAAACAACACTGTGCAGCCTGTAGCGTTGATGCGTTTGGGGGTATTCGTGCCGAAGCCATCAAAGAGCAAAGGAGAAAGTAAAGAGATTGATGCCACCAAAGCGTTTTCCCAGCTGGAGATAGCTAAAGCCGAGGGTTACGATGATATTAAAATCACCGGTCCTCGACTCGATATGGATACTGATTTCAAAACGTGGATCGGTGTCATCTACGCGTTCAGCAAATACGGCTTGTCCTCAAACACCATCCAGTTATCGTTTCAGGAATTCGCTAAAGCCTGTGGTTTCCCCTCAAAACGTCTGGATGCGAAACTGCGTTTAACCATTCATGAATCACTTGGACGCTTGCGTAACAAGGGTATCGCTTTTAAGCGCGGAAAAGATGCTAAAGGCGGCTATCAGACTGGTCTGCTGAAGGTCGGGCGTTTTGATGCTGACCTTGATCTGATAGAACTGGAGGCTGATTCGAAGCTGTGGGAGCTGTTCCAGCTTGATTATCGCGTTCTGTTGCAACACCACGCCTTGCGTGCCCTTCCGAAGAAAGAAGCTGCACAAGCCATTTACACTTTCATCGAAAGCCTTCCGCAGAACCCGTTGCCGCTATCGTTCGCGCGAATCCGTGAGCGCCTGGCTTTGCAGTCAGCTGTTGGCGAGCAAAACCGTATCATTAAGAAAGCGATAGAACAGCTTAAAACAATCGGCTATCTCGACTGTTCAATTGAGAAGAAAGGCCGGGAAAGTTTTGTAATCGTCCATTCTCGCAATCCAAAGCTGAAACTTCCCGAATAAGTGTGTGCTGGAGGGCAGCTGCATTTGAAAAATGTGCGCTGCCGGGAATGCCTGCCCATTTTCCTGTTTTTGGTGTGCGCTGGAGGGTTGCGCCACGCAGTTTGCCCAGACATTCCCTCCAGCACACATCTAACCATCCAAGTTTCCCTCCAGCGCACATCTAATCTTCTATCTTTCCCTCCAGCACACATATTTGATACCAGCGATCCCTCCACAGCACATAATTCAATGCGACTTCCCTCTATCGCACATTCTGGTCCTGCATCATCCCTCCAGCACACATCTAATAACCTCATCGCCATTTCTTTACGTGCAATAATTGGCGCACGAATCAAAAAAAGTTGCACGTAGCAGAATCAAACGTACAATTCACTCATACTAAATGATAAGGAGATGATGATGAAACGCGATTACGGCGGTGTCGGCACCATAGCTCTTCGTGCAAGCGCATTACTTAAGGCCATGAGTCAGGATATTGAAGATCAGCGTAAAGAGTTCAATCAGACCGAGTATTATCAGACGTTCACTCGTAACGCTGTGGCAAAGTTGCCGAAGCTGAGCCGCCGCATTGTGGAGCAGGCCATCAAAGAGATGGAAGATGATGGGTACCAGTTCAACAAGAAACAGGTCGGTAACGTTGAACAGTACGCGCTGACCATCCAGAACGTCATTGATATCTATGCCCACCGTAAGATCCCCAAATATCGCGACATTCACAAATCGCCTTACGTTATTTTTGTCGTAAACCTGAAGGGTGGCGTATCCAAAACGGTTTCCACAGTAACGTTGGCGCACGCTCTGCGTGTGCATCAGGATTTACTGCGTCACGATCTGCGCATTCTGGTAATTGACCTTGACCCTCAGGCATCCAGCACAATGTTCCTCGACCATACTCACAGTATTGGTTCCATCCTGGAAACCGCCGCGCAGGCGATGCTGAACGACCTGGACGCGGAGACGCTACGCAAAGAGGTGATTCGTCCGACCATCGTTCCTGGCGTAGACGTGATTCCAGCCTCTATCGACGATGGCTTTGTTGCCAGCCAATGGAAAGAGCTGGTTGAAGAGCATCTTCCCGGACAAAATCAGTACGAAATCCTTCGACGCAATATCATTGATCGTGTTGCGGATGATTATGACTTTATCTTTATTGATACCGGTCCACACCTGGATCCGTTCCTGCTCAACGGTCTGGCGGCCAGCGATTTGCTGCTTACCCCTACCCCACCAGCCCAGGTTGACTTCCACTCAACACTGAAATATCTCACCCGTCTGCCAGAAATGCTGGAGCAACTGGAGGAGGAAGGCGTAGAACCGCGTTTGAGCGCCAGCATTGGTTTTATGTCGAAGATGACCGGCAAGCGCGATCACGAGACATCACACAGCCTTGCGCGTGAGGTTTACGCCAGCAACATTCTGGACTCTTCTCTGCCTCGTCTGGATGGCTTTGAGCGATGCGGCGAGTCTTTCGACACCGTAATCAGTGCCAACCCGCAATCGTATCCAGGCAGTGCAGAGGCGCTGAAGAAGGCACGAACCGAGGCCGAGCGTTTCACTAAGGCTGTGTTTGATCGAATTGAGTTTGTTAGGGGTGAGGCGGCATGAAAAAAATAGTTTCCCGTGGACGAGTGCTGGGCAAGAATAGCTCCGAGTTTGCTCGCATGCTTGAAGGCAGTGAAGGCACCAAAACCTTTACCCTAAAATCTGGTCGCCAGGCTAAATTTTTGCTTACCGTTGTGCTGAGTGGTGAGATTGAGTCGCGCACGTTCGTTGACCCGGCAGTTAACGGCCGCGATCAGTCTCTGCTCACCCCTGAGTCGGTAAGCGATATTTCCCGCACCATTAAATTGCAACAGTTCTTCCCGGCTATCGGTCGTATGGTTGGGGAGCGCATTGAGGTATTGGACGGATCACGTCGCCGCGCTGCGTGTATCTTCAATGAAACGAAATTTGAGATTCTGGTGACGAAAGATGAGATCAGCCTGGCGGATGCCCGCCAGCTGGCCATTGATATCCAGACAGCCCGCGAACACACTCTGCGCGAGCTGGGTAAACGCTTCGAGGTTATGTACGGCAAGAATATGACCAAAGAAGAGATCGCCCGAGCTGAGAACATCTCAAAGGCTAAAGTGACGCGAGCTTTCCAGGCTGCGGCGGTGCCGGATGAGATGATTGCTGTCTTCCCTGTTGCCAGCGATCTCGCCCTGCCTGATTACCAGTTGCTGCTCCAGATCTCCGAAGATGCTAACGCCAAAAACGTACCGATTGGAGATCTGGTTGATACGGTGCGCGAGCGAATTGCAGAGACTGAGGGCGCGAAAGAGGATAAAGCGAAGATACTGGCTATCTTCAAAGCGGAAAGCAAAAGCCTGAAGCCCGCGCCGGTTAAATCTGTGGTGGTTGAGAAGCTGCGAGACTTCTCTGACCGTCGCCAATATGCTCGAAAGAAGTCCGATCCGAAAAAACGGGTTGTCGCCTACGAGTTCTCCAGACTCCCGTCTGAAGTGCAAACTGAAATTGACGAAGCAATAAAAAAAATCATTGGGAAAATGTCTGCTGGGGAATAATCCCGCTGGTGGGAGGTGGTGTTAGCCCCTCCCCTTCCTAAAATGTCCCGCACCGATTTCATTGCTAACCTTGTGATTTGCATGTGTTTTTTAGGGGGGTTTCAGACTGAAATTCCCACAATTTAACGCCTGCATTCACCGTCCACTTCCCCGCACAAAAAATTTAAAAAATTACTTTTCGCGAGAAAGTCAACAAGTGACTTTCAATAAAATCTCTTCCGAAAAGGGATTCACACAAGTGCCTTGTGTTTAAGGAAGAGTAACTTGAGTAACTTACGCGAATACCAGAATCGTATTGCAGATATCGCAAAACGCTCTAAAGCCGTTCTTGGCTGGGCAAGTACAGCACAGTTCGGTACTGATAACCAATTCATCAAAGATGATGCCGCGCGTGCCGCATCTATCCTTGAAGCTGCACGTAAAGACCCAATTTTTGCGGGTATCTCTGATAATGCCACCGCTCAAATTGCTACCGCGTGGGCAAGTGCACTGGCTGACTACGCCGCAGCACATAAATCTATGCCGCGTCCGGAAATTCTGGCCTCCTGCCACCAGACGCTGGAAAACTGCCTGATTGAGTCCACCCGCAATAGCATGGATGCCACTAATAAAGCGATGCTGGAATCCGTCGCAGCAGAGATGATGAGCGTTTCTGACGGTGTTATGCGTCTGCCTTTATTCCTCGCGATGATCCTGCCTGTTCAGTTGGGGGCAGCTACCGCTGATGCGTGTACCTTCATTCCGGTTACGCGTGACCAGTCCGACATCTATGAAGTCTTTAACGTGGCAGGTTCCTCTTTTGGTTCTTATGCTGCTGGTGATGTTCTGGACATGCAATCCGTCGGTGTGTACAGCCAGTTACGCCGCCGCTATGTGCTGGTGGCAAGCTCCGATGGCACCAGCAAAACCGCAACCTTCAAGATGGAAGACTTCGAAGGCCAGAATGTACCAATCCGAAAAGGTCGCACTAACATCTACGTTAACCGTATTAAGTCTGTTGTTGATAACGGTTCCGGCAGCCTACTTCACTCGTTTACTAATGCTGCTGGTGAGCAAATCACTGTTACCTGCTCTCTGAACTACAACATTGGTCAGATTGCCCTGTCGTTCTCCAAAGCGCCGGATAAAGGCACTGAGATCGCAATTGAGACGGAAATCAATATTGAAGCCGCTCCTGAGCTGATCCCGCTGATCAACCACGAAATGAAGAAATACACCCTGTTCCCAAGTCAGTTCGTTATCGCGGCTGAGCACACGGTATAGGCGGCGTATGAAGCACAGCGTGAATTTGGTCTGGACCTGGGTTCCCTACAGTTCCGCACCCTGAAGGAATACCTGTCTCATGAACAGGATATGCTGCGTCTTCGCATCATGATCTGGCGCACTCTTGCGACCGACACCTTTGACATCGCTCTGCCGGTTAACCAGTCCTTTGATGTATGGGCAACCATCATTCGTGGAAAATTCCAGACTGTATATCGCGACATTATTGAGCGCGTTAAATCTTCTGGTGCGATGGGGATGTTTGCTGGTGCTGATGCAGCATCTTTCTTCAAACAGTTGCCGAAGGATTTCTTCCAGCCAGCCGAAGACTATATCCAGACTCCGTATGTTCACTACATCGGTACCCTGTTCGGTAACGTAAAAGTGTACGAAGTACCTGCTGGTATTTGTAAGAACTTAACGACAGAGAACATTCAGTTCAGCTCGATGGATGTGCTGTGCTACGTCCGTGATGAAAATCCGGGTAAAGCAGGCTTCGTGACTGGTGATGCTGTCCCGGCTATCCCGTTCCAGCATCCGACCACTCCGGCGCTGGTCAACCGTACCACACTGTGGGGTTCGGCTATCAACGATATGCACCCACGCAACGGCGCTGATTACTTCACTCGTGTAACGCTGACAATGGCCAAAAAAGGCGGGCTTAACTTTATAAGCGGCGACACGATTGATGCCGGTGACTCTGAGTAATCAGGGGAAGTTCTCCGTTTAACATAGCGCCCCCGTGCGGGGCGCATAACAGGGAAAGTTATGTCTCAATATTCAATTCAACAGTCATTAGGTAATGCATCCGGCGTCGCGGTTAGCCCGATCAATGCCGATGCGACGTTATCTACCGGTGTTGCATTAAATAGCAGCTTGTGGGCTGGTATTGGCGTATTTGCGCGTGGCAAGCCGTTTACTGTTCTTGCGGTTACTGAGTCCAATTACGAAGATGTTCTCGGCGAACCGCTGAAGCCGTCTTCCGGCTCACAGTTCGAACCAATTCGCCATGTGTACGAAGCTATTCAGCAAACGTCTGGTTATGTTGTCCGTGCTGTTCCGGATGATGCGAAGTTCCCGATTATTATGTTCGATGAATCAGGCGAACCGGCTTACACTGCGTTGCCATATGGTTCTGAAATTGAACTTGATAGCGGCGAAGCCTTTGCTATCTACGTTGATGATGGTGATCCGTGTATTTCACCTACCCGTGAGTTAACCATCGAAACGGCAACAGCGGACAGCGCGGGTAATGAACGCTTCCTCTTAAAACTAACCCAGACGACTTCGCTCGGTGTGGTAACGACCCTGGAGACACACACTGTGTCTTTGGTGGAAGAAGCGAAAGATGACATGGGCCGCTTGTGTTATCTGCCTACGGCTCTGGAAGCCCGTTCTAAATATCTGCGCGCGGTTGTTAATGAAGATCTGATTTCTACAGCGAAAGTAACAAACAAAAAATCGTTGGCGTTCACTGGTGGTACCAACGGTGATCAGTCGAAAATCTCAACCGCTGCGTACCTGCGTGCGGTGAAAGTGCTGAACAATGCGCCGTACATGTACACCGCTGTTCTTGGCTTGGGCTGCTATGACAATGCGGCTATCACCGCATTAGGTAAAATCTGTGCAGATCGCCTGATTGATGGCTTCTTTGATGTCAAACCGACATTGACGTACACGGAAGCGATCTCTGCTGTTGAAGATACCGGTTTACTTGGTACCGATTATGTAAGCTGTGCTGTCTATCACTTCCCGTTCTCCTGCAAAGACAAATGGACCCAATCCCGTGTGGTCTTCGGTCTGTCTGGCGCGGCGTATGCGGCGAAAGCTCGTGGCGTCAAGAAAAACTCTGATGTCGGCGGTTGGCATTACTCACCGGCTGGTGAAGAACGTGCCGTCATTGCTCGTGCGTCAATTCAACCGCTGTATCCGGAAGATACCCCGGACGAAGAAGCAATGGTCAAGGGCCGTCTCAATAAAGTATCTGTTGGCACCTCTGGCCAGATGATCATCGACGATGCTTTAACTTGCTGCACGCAGGATAACTATCTGCACTTCCAGCACGTCCCATCCCTGATGAATGCAATCAGCCGTTTCTTTGTCCAGTTAGCCCGACAGATGAAGCATAGCCCGGACGGTATTACTGCGGCTGGCCTGACTAAAGGGATGACCAAACTTTTAGATCGCTTTGTCGCCTCCGGCGCTCTGGTGGCTCCTCGTGATCCTGATGCTGACGGTACAGAACCGTATGTGCTGAAAGTTACGCAGGCGGAATTCGATAAATGGGAAGTAGTCTGGGCCTGCTGCCCGACTGGCGTAGCCCGTCGTATCCATGGCGTACCGCTGCTTATTAAGTAAGGGAATACAATGAGCAAAAACTTTTTTCAATCCGGGGCATTTTTGGGGAATGGACTGTCCCGTTCCGCTTTGAACGCTGATCCGGTGCAGTTGATGGAATCTGCCCGTGTAAGTGCCCAACCGCCAACCGAACCGGTGATTAATAATAATCCGGAACCGGCGGCACAGATTAACGAGAACGTTCAATCTGACCCGGCACCTGAGCAAATCCTGGAAGGAAAAGAAGGTAAAGAATGGACCGTCGAACAGGCGCACAAGATGATTCTGGAAGCTGCAAATCGAAGTGCTATGCAGAATGCGTTGAGTAATGCGGCCGATGCCGTTTTCGCCTGGGCTGATAGCGGTGATCTGACTTTCGACTCCCTTGATGGTTTCGTTCAGGCTATCGCTGGTATCTCTGACGACGACGATACCGAAGTTACAGAAGAACAGGACGATGCCTATAACGAAGCATGGGCAAATGTTGCTGACTTCCTCGCAGCATGCGGTGTAGATGATGACCTGATCGAAGCATTGACCGACGATGAAGACGACGACGCAGCTGCTGATGTTGGTTCCGCTATCGCTGGTTTGGATAGCGACGACCGCGACGAACTGGAAGCGGCGTTTGTTGTTGCTGGCACTTCTGATGAAATGCTGACTGAAGCATTTAAGAAGGTTGTTCGTAACGGTGAGATCAAGCTCATCCGTAAACGTCTGCGTAAAAAACGTCTGACTGCGGCTCAAAAATCGGCGCTGAAAAAAGCGCGTCGTAAAGCCCAGACCGGCGCGGCAAAACTGGCCCGCAAAAAGTCAATGAAACTGCGCCGTAAGCGCCTCGGCTAAAGGAGGAGGCCGGAGAACTCCGGCCTTTAACTTGAATGGCACCTATACCTTTTGGGGTTTACAGCCAGGCTGACGGTGTATCGCCATTTCTGAAAGTTACTTTAACGAACTCTCAGTACCAGGTTACCGGATATATCAGCCAGGGGGCGGCAATGAATCTGGCCCAGAATTGGGAAGCGCCGTTTACCGGTATGTCTATGGGTTCTGTTGCTGGTGCCTTCAGTGGTTTTGCGCAGGTTGGTACTGAAACAACGTCAGTTGCCCGTTGGAACAGCTTAATGGTTTGGGAAGGGGGGACACCGCCGACTTTCACGCTGCCAGTAACTTTCATTGCTTTGTTTAACCCATATACGGAAGTTTCAGGTGCTATCGCCGCGTTGTCAGCAATGATTAGCCCGGAACTTAAAGACGCTAGTATTGGTGGTCGAATCCCGGAGCGTGTGACGCTAAACATTGGTCGCCGGATCAACATCATTGATGTCGCTATCCAGGACCTTAGTTTCGATCTCGATGCCCCCAGGGATAGTAATGGGCATTTCCTGAAAAACACCGTCAACCTCCAGTTGACCGGTTCTTCGATATATAACAGCTCCGATATTGTTCGGGCGTTCCAGTAAAAGGATTTTATATGGGGCACAATAACACTAAGGGAAACCGTAAATTTATTAAGGGCCGCTATACTGCCAACGCGGCCAAAGGCGAACGACTGGTATCTTCTGAATTCCAGCTCACTTTTGCAGGCCATGAAGATATCAGCGTACCGGTTCGCACATCGCAAATTCCTGAAATGACCCGCGAGGATGTGGAGGACTATGGTCCGAATGGTGTGAAGTTCAACCAGCACGGTCCAATTCGAAACTCTGGGGAAATCCAGGTCCAGTGCGTGGAGACTATCGAAGGCGATATTCTTCAGTTCATTAAGGATCGCATTGCAGAGAAAGACTATGTTGATATCACGATGGCTGCTACCCCTGAATCCAAATCTTCCGGGGTTAACGCTGTGACAAAAGCTGCTACAACAATTGAAATGTTGGACTGCAAAATCTACAGTGATGCAATCGACTTTAGTACCGAAGATGTGACTGCTGCTGTGCGCCCGTCACTTCGTATCGTCTACAACTGGATTGATTGGGATTAAGAGTCATCCCTTGTATTTTAAAGCTCCTTCGGGAGCTTTTTTATTTGGAGAGGAAAGGGTGCATTGAGGATACCTGACACACGAAGAGTGGCGGGGATCTCTCCCCGCCAGGTCTCTTACCTTTCAGATTCGTAGGCTGTGAAGACAGTGACCTCCGTCTGGCCGGTTCGGATTCGTACCTCGCAGAGGTCTTTCCTCGTTACCAGTGCCGTCACTATGACGGTTAAACAGATGACGATCAGAGCGATTAATATCGCTTTTTGCTGCTTCATAGCCTGCTTCTCCTTGACCTTTTGGTCGGTAAGAGGCTAATCTACGTATGCTAAGCATAGATATTGCCTCAGATTAATGTTAAGCGTCTTGCAGGACGCGTAATGTTATCTGGGGCTTTCTTCTATCTGCTTGTCGGGTAATGCCTGAAGCAGATAGCCTCAAGCACCCGCAGCGATTGTATCAATGTCTGGCTTTTTTTCTATAGAAATCACCTGGAAGGGTGAATATCCACACCAGAAGAAATGTTGCAGCAAACATGATCCGTGACTGCCCCCCGCCCTGTCGGGCGAGGCTTCCCACTTCTTAAGCCGCAACCGTCTGTGTGACGGATTTACGCTGGCCTCCATGGGCAGAAACGACGAGCCCCGCCGCTTGTAATTCCAGTATGCCCTTGCGTTTGATGTTGAGCGCCGCATTGATATCGCGGTCATGTTCAACTCCACACTCTGGACACTGCCAGATGCGCTTATGTAATGGCATCTCCGACATTTTGTGACCGCAGCAGTGGCAGGTTTTCGAACTGGCGAACCATTGATCCAGTTTCACCAGATGCACACCTTTCTCTGTTGCTTTGTATTCCAGTTTTGTGATGAATCCAGACCATCCAGCATCGCCTATCGCACGAGCCAGATGGTGATTTTTCATCATATTTGCCGTTTTCAATGTCTCGACAATTACCGCTTGGTTTTCGTCAACAATTGCGCGAGATAACTTGTGCTGGAAATCGGCACGGGCACTGGCTACCCGTTCGTGAACGGCTGCAAGTTGTATTCTGGCTTTGCGCCTGTTTGCGCTCCCTTTTTTCTTACGGGACAGTGCTTTCTGCTTCCGGCGCAGGTTGCGACTTGCATTGATTAGGTGGCGGGGACTGGCAATTTTATTGCCGTCCGATTTGATGACAAAATGCGCCAGCCCCATATCCAGCCCTGTCACATTTGATATCAATGCGGGCTTTGCCGGCGCTTCCATCCCATCGTCACAGAGTAACGACGCGTAGTATTTCCCGGTTGCGCTGCGGCTCAACGTGATACTTTTCAGCATTCCCGTAATTTCACGATGTAAACGCGCTTCAATCGGCAGGTAATGACTCCAACTTATTGATAGTGTTTTATGTTCAGATAATGCCCGATGACTTTGTCATGCAGCTCCACCGATTTTGAGAACGACAGCGACTTCCGTCCCAGCCGTGCCAGG
>NZ_VDAS01000036.1:0-28482 GCF_019584165.1 Enterobacter sp. EC_64 | reverse complement strand
TGCCCTAACAGGATCCCGGTCATCTCAAAATTGGTGTTAGTGTTAGACATATATTCAAGCCTATCTCTTATCTGGAGATACAGCTACTGTCTGGTGTTTCAGGGGGCTACATCATGTTTGTACATAAGCTTCATGTAACAAGAGGATCTACTGAAAGGAATGATGAGAGATGTGTGGGGGCTTACCGTAGTTGAATTTATTGCTATCAAGCGGAATCTTGAGAATATTTCTGATACATGGTCAGATCTCTGGGCAATGTTGTATCTGAGTCAGGCTAAGCCCGGACAGCTTCTTGGGGCAAAGTTTGATGATGTGAGCCATGATATTCTTGTTCTTTCAGCCACAAAAGGACTGAGGGAAAGATGCATTGCACTTAAGCCAGGAGTTAAAAGAATTCTCCACTCCCGCAGGGAGAAGTATCCTGAAGATGTGTTTTTGTTTCAGAGCCATTCACATCGTACCAAGACAACTCCAAGACCGGTAACGTTAGTTGCATTTAATGCGGCACTGAAAAGGGCATCTATTGGAGTGACCGCAAAAACAGTGAGTAGTAAAAGTGCTTATTATTTAACGCCACTAAGATGAAGTGCCGTTCAATATCGGAAAAGTACGATGGGTAGTGGTGCATGTCTGCGTAGTTGAAGGTATGCACGAAGCGAACACGGGCTTTGCTAATCATTCACCAGCCACATATTTGCGTCTTCAAACATTTCCTCCAGCATGCGGTTCAGCTTTTCCCGATCGCTTTTGCTGGCATCGCTATTCAAGCCGTTCGCCTGCATCGGCTTCACCCTCACTTCGGCATCAGGGAAGATCTGGTGCACTCGCTTCGTCAGCTCTGCCAGGATAATCTCTCTGGCCCCTTCAAGTCCCTCTACATTTCGCTTGTCATAAACCAGTTCAACGAACATAAAAGCCTCCGGAAAACCACTGTGGTTGTATACAGTATTTTTGCTGTAAAAATAAACAGTGTCAAGGCGAGCGGAGCACGAAATGGGATGTGTTTTTGTTACCCTTAGTTACAAATAGAAAAACCCCAGACCGTGAGATCTGGGGTTCTTTTAAAGTGCACGTGCATTTCACGTGCATTTTTTTGTCTTTTCTCGGTCTGAGCTCTGTCTGGTCAGAGTCCGTAAGTGGCTGTTTTTACTGCCACTGTCCTGTTACAGTCCTGTTAAAAGTGGTGGAGCTGGCGGGAGTTGAACCCGCGTCCGAAATTTCTACATCCTCGGTACTACATGCTTAGTTTGTCTTTACATTCGCACGCCAGCTGCGGACAGACACGCCACTAACGAACTAGCCTGATTAGTTTTAACGCTTCAACCCCAGGCAGGGCTTCCACGCGATCTCTTTTGGGTTTGACCTCTCTTTGATCCCCGTCTTAAGAGCGGAAGCTAGGGAGAGAGGGCTCAGAGCAGGTTATTAAGCTGCTAAAGCGTAGTTTTCGTCGTTTGCGACTATTTTTTTGCGGCTTTTAACGAGGCAAACCGCCCCTCGGCATGCACCTTGGGTTTCGCAAATCCCGTCGAATCCAGAATCAGCCCCAATAGTGTTGAACTGAGTATACCAGATTTCACTTCCTGGATACCAGCCCGGAACGCTAACTTATTGAATAGTACAATAAGTGTGCAGAATCAACGTCCTGCGTTTTTCATAATGCGCGCTTTGTCCAGCTGCCACTCGCGCTCTTTCAGGTCAGTACGCTTGTCGTGCTGTTTTTTACCCTTCGCGACGCCAACTTTCACTTTGCACCAGGCGTTTTTCCAGTACAGCGACAGGGCGACCACGGTGAAACCTTCGCGGTTGATGCGTCCGTAGAGGGATTCCAGCTCACGCTTGTTCAGCAGCAATTTGCGCGTGCGCGTAGGGTCACACACATAGTGTGAAGAGGCGACGGTCAGCGGCGTAAAGTTCGCGCCGAAAAGGAAGGCTTCGCCATCTTTCAGGATCACGTAGCTATCGCCAATGTTGGCTTTCCCGGCGCGCAGCGATTTTACTTCCCAGCCCTGCAACGCAAGGCCAGCTTCGAATTCTTCTTCAATGAAATACTCGTGGCGAGCACGCTTGTTGAGCGCAATGGTCGCCGAGCCTGGTTTATGTGCTTTTTTCTTCGTCATAAGTGTCGTAAAGCCGTCGGTAATCTGATTTCAAAAAGTCACCTCATTGCGTCCTGTGAGGTCTAACGCGCTATCTTAGCACGAGATGAGGCTTAGCGTTTTTTTAACAGGTGATAAATGTTATTATTTGTCCGTTGTGTGACCATGGGAAATGCTATGCCTCAGATTAGCCGTACTGCGCTTGTGCCTTACAGCGCGGAACAAATGTATCAGTTAGTGAACGATGTTCAGTCTTATCCAGAATTTATTCCGGGATGCACCGGGAGCCGCGTTCTGGAATCCGGCCCGACGCAGATGACCGCGGCGGTGGATGTCTCCAAAGCGGGGATCAGCAAGACGTTCACCACCCGTAATACGCTGACGAACAATCAGAGTATTTTGATGCATCTGGTGGATGGTCCGTTCAAAACCCTGATGGGAGGCTGGAAGTTTACGCCGCTGAGCGCTGACGCCTGCCGCATTGAGTTCCATCTGGACTTCGAGTTTACCAATAAGCTGATTGAGCTGGCGTTTGGACGCATCTTTAAAGAGCTGGCATCGAATATGGTTCAGGCGTTCACCACCCGCGCCAAAGAGGTTTACAGTGTCGCATAAGATTGCTGTAGAAGTGGTGTACGCGCTGCCGGAGAAACAGTATCTGCAGCGCGTGACGCTGGAAGAGGGGGCGACCGTTGAGGAGGCCATCCGTGCTTCCGGCATCCTTGAGCTTCGCAGCGATATCGACCTGGCGAAGAACAAGGTCGGGATTTACAGCCGTCCGGTGAAGCTGGGCGATGTGCTGAAAGAGGGCGACCGGGTGGAGATTTATCGTCCGCTGATTGCCGACCCGAAAGAGCTGCGTCGTCAGCGCGCGGAGAAGGCCAGTAAGTAGCGCTTTCTTCTCCGATGGCGCTGCGCTTACCGGGGCTACGATTCTTCGTAAGAACTCAGATACAAAAAAGGTGCTCAATGAGCACCTTTTTGCATTTCTGACACCGGATTATTTAGTCAGGGCAGGCTTGTTGTCGATGTTGGTCAACACACCGGCGCTGCTGAAGGTCAGCGTCAGGGTCTGCTGGGTCGCATCTTCATGGCCCGGCTTCTGGCGGAATACATAGAACCAAGTGTTAGTGCCGAACGGATCGGACATCATCGGGGTTCCCAGTGCATAAGCGACCTGCTGTTGTGTCATCCCCACGCGGATTTTGGACACATCGTTAGGGGTAAGGTAGTTCCCCTGGTTGATGTCAGGACGGTAAACCACTTTCTCCAGAGTGGAACAGCCTGCGGTCAACATCAGAAGAACCGCTGCGGCAGCGGTCAGCATTTTACAACGCATAGTGATTTGATTCCTTTTCGGGCCCGAGCAGAACGCGGCTCATATGTAATATGCCGATGATAATAGACCTTGCCCCACTTTGAAACCGGTCTGGCGGCGTTTTTGTTGTTCTGTATGACCCTGAGATCCCGAAAAAGTTTATGCCGCCAGCAGTTCTTTCGCGTTCGCGAGTGTGTTACGCGTGACTTCGCTGCCGCCGAGCAGGCGTGCCAGCTCCTGCAGACGCGCACGTTTATCCAGCGGCTTCATGTGCGTTTCGGTCATTTCACCGTCGGTTTCTTTGCTGACGATAAAGTGATGATGGCCACAGCCCGCGACCTGCGGCAGGTGGGTGACACACATCACCTGCGTGGATTCGCCGAGCTGGCGCAGCAGTTTACCCACCACCGCCGCCGTCGGGCCGCTGATGCCGACATCCACTTCATCGAAAATCAGCGCCGGGGTGTCCATTTTACTCGCGGTGATCACCTGAATCGCCAGCGCAATACGCGACAGTTCGCCGCCTGAGGCCACTTTGGAGATCGCCTGCAGCGGCTGCCCCGGGTTGGTGGTGACGCGGAATTCGATGCGATCCGCACCTTCCGCCGTCAGGTGGTTCTCTTCAAAGCGAACGTCAATGGTGAAGACGCCGTGCGGCATCGCCAGCGTGTGCATGCTGTCGGTAATGTGCTGGCTTAACTCCTGAGCATAGTGCTGACGAATTTTATGCAGCTTTTGCGCTGTCGCCAGCGCCTGTTCATGGTGCAGGCTCACCGCCAGAGAGAGGGTCTCCTGCGAGTCAGCCTGATCGTCAAGCTGCTGCTGCTCGTCCAGCAGAGACTGATAGTAGCCCGGCAGCTCTTCCGGCGTAACGTGGTGCTTGCGCGCCAGCGAGATCTGACGGGAGATACGCTGCTCCAGCTCAAAAAGACGGTTCGGGTCGAGATCCAGACGCTCACAGTAGTGGCGAAGTTCGTCACCGGCTTCAGAGATCTGAATGGCCGCCTCTTCCAGCATATCCAGGACGCCAGACAGTTTGCTGTCCATGCCGACCAGTTCGGTAAGCAGCTGACGGACGTTATACAGCTGGCTCTGCAGGTTCACGTCTTCGCCATCCGCCAGCAGGTTGAGCGCATTCTGGCTGGTTGAGAGCAAGTGACCGCTGTTCGCCAGGCGCTTATACTCTTCGTCGATTTGCTCAAACTCACCCGGCTGCGGGTTGAATTCGTTCAGCTCTTTGAGCTGGTATTCCAGCAGCTCCGCACGGGCGGCGCGCTCCTGGCTTTGCTGCTGGTGCTGGGCAAGTTCACGGCAGCTCTGATGCCACTGGCGATAGTGCTCTGCCATAAGCTGAGTAAGCGCGTACTCACCCGCATAGCCATCCAGCAGCGCTTTCTGCTGTTCGGGTTTAACGAGTTGCTGATGCGCGTGCTGACCGTGGATTTGGATAAGCAGCTGGCCGAGTTCACGGAGCTGGGAGAGCGGGACCGCCGTGCCGTTGATAAAGCCGCGTGAGCGACCGTCGCTGCTAATAACGCGGCGAAGTAAACACTCACGTCCATCTTCAAGCTGGTTCTGTTCCAGCCAGCGCTGGGCGGCAGGTGTGTCTTTCAGGGAGAAACGGGCGCACAGGTCGGCACGGTTTGCGCCCATGCGCACCATGTCGCCCTCGGCGCGGCCGCCAAGGCACAAGCCGAGGGCATCAATGGCAATGGATTTACCCGCACCGGTTTCCCCGGTGATCGCCGTCATGCCGCTGTGGAAATCGATCTCAAGCTCACGAACAATGGCAAAGTTGCTGATGGTCAGTTGTGCCAGCATAATTGTTTTCCTGTATGAAAAACCATAACTGTGTTTTCATACAGTATAAACTGGTTTTATATACAGTAAAGTCCTGGATGCAAAATCAGAACAATTTTTTTGACCAGCCAAGCTTCGAGCTTAATGTGTTGAAATAGCTGTAATCTTTTGGATGTATCAAATTCAGGTGGTAATCACACCGGCGAATAAGCACATCTTCACCTTCCTGGATAGGCAGCGCTATCTGGCTGTCGCAACTGATCTCCAGGTCGTTACGGCGGTGCGAGAAGCGCAGACGGATCGTGCTGTCGCCGTTGATCACCAGCGGGCGGGCGGAGAGCGTGTGCGGGAACATCGGCACCAGGGTAATGGCATCCAGCGAGGGCGTCAGGATGGGGCCGCCGGCAGAAAGCGAGTAGGCGGTTGAGCCGGTGGGAGTAGAGATAATCAGCCCGTCGGAACGCTGGGAGAAGGCAAAGATCTCGTCGATATAAACTTCGAACTCAATCATGTGCGCCACTTTGCCAGGGTGAAGGACAACCTCGTTAATGGCGGTGCTGATGCGTTTCTGGCAGTCCTGCTGGCACACCTGCGCTTCCAGTAAAAAGCGTTTTTCACTGATATAGTGGCCTTCCAGCACGTCGGCCAGCTGCTGCTGCGCATTGTCCGGGTCGAGGTCGGTTAAAAAACCGAGATTGCCACGGTTGATGCCGATGACCTTGATGTCATAACGCGCCAGCGTGCGGGCCGCGCCGAGCATGTTGCCGTCGCCTCCCACCACCACGGCGAGATCGGCCTGTTGGCCAATTTCCGCCAGCGTGCCGGTTTTGACGCTCTTCAGCTGCAGTTCCTGGGCAATCTGCTGCTCGACCATCACTTCATAGCCTTTGCTACACAACCAGCGATACAACATTTCATGTGTCGTTAGTGCGGTAGGGTGACGCGGATGCCCGACGATCCCAATACACCTGAAATGATTATTCATTTTCTGGAGGTCCTTGTGCCTGATGAATGATGACAATCTGTCTTGTTCCCTTGAATCCCGGAAACTGATCCCCATAATAAGCGAAGTTAGCGAGATGAATGCAGAAAAACGCGGAGAAATTCATGAGTAGTAAAGAACAGAAAACGCCTGAGGGGCAAGCCCCTGAAGAAATTATCACGGAACAGCACGATGAAGTTGAGGCTGTAGAGCCAGACGCATCTGCTGAGCAGGTGGACCCGCGCGATGAAAAAATTGCGAATCTGGAAGCCCAGCTGGTAGAAGCACAGAATCGCGAACGCGACAGTGTTCTGCGCATCAAGGCGGAAATGGAAAACCTGCGTCGTCGTACCGAGCAGGACGTTGAGAAGGCGCACAAGTTCGCGCTGGAGAAATTCGTCAACGAACTGCTGCCGGTGATCGATAGCCTCGACCGCGCGCTGGAAGTGGCTGACAAAGCGAATCCGGACAACGCCGCAATGATCGAAGGTATCGAACTGACGCTGAAATCCATGCTCGACGTAGTGCGTAAGTTTGGCGTGGAAGTGATTGCCGATACCGACGTTCCGCTGGATCCAAACGTTCACCAGGCCATTGCGATGGTTGAATCTGAAGAGATTGAAGCCGGTAAAGTGCTGGGCGTGATGCAGAAAGGCTATACCCTGAACGGCCGTACCATCCGCGCTGCGATGGTGACCGTGGCGAAAGCGAAAGCGTAATTCGCTATCCGTAGTGCCGGGTAGCGGCGTTCGCCTTACCCGGCCTACAACCTTACTCCGCGATACTTTCGCGCAGGGGTTTAACGGGCAGGACTTTCACCTGCTTGATCATATTGTCCTGCACGTCCAGGATATCAATATCGTACTGCTCGATGCGCACCCGCGTGCCCGCCGCCGGGATCTCTTCCAGCGCTTCCAGAATCATCCCGTTAATGGTGCGAGCCTCATCTTCCGGCAAATGCCAGTTAAAGGCTTTGTTGAGTTCACGAATGTTCGCGCTTCCGTCAATCAGCACTGAGCCGTCGTTTTGCGGGGTGACCTCTTCCGCGAGGGAAGGCGACATTGAGGTGGTAAAGTCCCCGACAATCTCTTCCAGAATATCTTCGACCGTCACCAGCCCCTGGATATCGCCGTACTCATTGACCACCAGGCCGACCTTCTTCTTGTTGCGCTGGAATTTCACCAGCTGCGTGCTGAGCGGTGTTCCTTCCGGCACGTAATAAATTTCGTCGGCGGCGCGCAGCATCACCTCTTTGGTGAACTCTTTTTTCTCGGTCATCAGACGGTAGGCTTCGCGCACGCGCAGCATGCTGATGGCGTCATCCAGCGAGTCGCGGTACAGCACAATGCGCCCGTGCGGAGAGTGCGTCAGCTGGCGAACGATGGCTTTCCAGTCGTCATTGATGTCGATACCGACGATTTCGTTACGCGGCACCATGATGTCGTTCACGCTCACCTTTTCCAGATCCAGCACCGACAGGAGCATGTCCTGATTGCGCCGGGAGATCTGCGAGCGGGATTCATTCACGATAGTGCGCAGCTCCTCTTTGCTGAGCGCGCTGCTGATGGTGACGTCGGCTTTGATTCCCACCATCCGCATCAGGACGCGCGTCACCATGTTCAGCAGCCAGACCAGCGGCATCATCAGGATCTGCAGCGGTGCCAGCAGGAAGCTGCTCGGATAGGCGACCTTTTCAGGGTAAAGCGCGGCGATGGTTTTTGGCAGCACTTCGGCAAACACCAGCACCACGAACGTCAGCACGCCGGTGGCAATTGCGACCCCGGCGTTGCCGTACAGGCGCATCCCGACGATGGTGCCGAGCGCAGAGGCCAGAATGTTGACGAGGTTGTTGCCGATGAGCACCAGGCTAATCAGGCGATCCGGCTTGCGGAGCAGTTTTTCAACGCGACGGGCGGCGCGGTTACCCTGTTTAGCACGATGACGTAACCGGTAGCGGTTCAGGGTCATCATGCCGGTTTCCGAGCCGGAGAAATAGGCGGAGATGACCACCATGACGATCAGGATAACGATCAGCGTGGTGGTTGAGATGTGTTCCAGGGGGAACTCCTTTGTTTCTTAGCCAGCAAATTGCTGTATGAAGCGGCTGCCAAAATAGGCAAGGGTGAGAATGCCCGCACCCGCGACGTTGAACCAGACCACGCGACGACCGCGCCAGCCTTCATGATAATGGCCCCATAACAGGACAATATAGACAAACCACGCGATGATGGAGAGCACCGCTTTATCGATATTCTCCACGCTGAACAGGTTCTTCATGTAAAACAGCCCGGTGCAGAGCGTGAGCGTCAGCAGCACCACGCCCACCTGGGTGATGTGGAACATCTTACGCTCAATCACCATCAGCGGCGGCATTTCATGGTTAAACGCCAGTTTTTTGTTTTTCAGCTGGTAGTCAATCCAGGCGAGCTGCATGGCATAAAGCGCGGCGATGATCAGCGTCGCGTAGGCAAAGAGCGACAGGCCGATATGCACCAGCATCCCCGGTGTCGCCTCCAGATGCGTAATGAACTCATTAGGCATAAAGGTGGCGAGGGCCAGATTGATCAGCGCGAAGGTGTAGACAATCGGCAGCAGCAGCCAGCCGCGATTTTTAGACGCGACGATGGTCATTACCGTACAGATCATCAGGCTGACCAGCGAGCCGACGTTCAGCACGCTCAGGTTTTGCACGCTGCCGTCGCCGGGGATAATGCGTGATTCCAGCGCAAAGGCGTGGCTAATCAGTGCGATCACCGCCGAAAGAATAGCCATGCGCCGCCAGCCGCTGTTTTTTTGCAGCAGTCCGGGAATAATCAGCGCGAGGCTGACAGAGTAGGCAACAAGGGCGATCAGTGCGAAAACAGGCATATAGGCATCGACAGTTGTCTTAATAAGAAAGAGAAGCAGTATAACGTTACGTGACGCCTGCTCCAACCGTTGCATAACAACAAAGGCGCCTTCATGTTATACTCCGGCAAAATTCTGTGTATGTGTCGCTCATGGCGGCCCAACGTTTCTACTCAGGCGAGAGACAATGTTTGATAATTTAACCGATCGTTTGTCGCGCACGCTGCGCAACATCAGCGGCCGCGGACGCCTTACTGAAGACAACATCAAGGAAACGCTGCGCGAAGTGCGCATGGCGCTGCTGGAAGCAGACGTCGCGTTGCCGGTTGTTCGTGATTTTATCAACCGCGTGAAAGAGAAGGCGGTTGGTCATGAAGTTAACAAGAGCCTGACCCCGGGTCAGGAGTTCGTCAAAATCGTTCGTAACGAACTGGTTTCGGCGATGGGCGAAGAGAACCAGGTTCTGAACCTGGCGGCTCAGCCTCCGGCCGTCGTGTTGATGGCGGGTCTGCAGGGTGCGGGTAAAACCACCAGCGTCGGTAAGCTCGGTAAGTTCCTGCGTGAGAAGCACAAGAAGAAAGTGCTGGTGGTCTCTGCGGACGTCTATCGCCCGGCGGCGATCAAGCAGCTGGAAACCCTGGCAGAGCAGGTCGGCGTGGATTTCTTCCCGTCCGACGTGGCGCAGAAGCCTGTCGATATCGTTAACGCCGCGCTGAAAGAGGCGAAGCTGAAGTTTTACGACGTGCTGCTGGTGGATACCGCCGGTCGTCTGCACGTTGACGAAGCGATGATGGACGAGATCAAGCAGGTGCATGCCTCTATCAACCCGGTAGAGACCCTGTTTGTTGTCGACGCCATGACCGGTCAGGATGCGGCGAATACCGCGAAAGCGTTTAACGAAGCGCTGCCGTTAACCGGCGTGGTGCTGACTAAAGTGGACGGTGACGCCCGCGGCGGTGCGGCGCTTTCTATTCGTCATATTACCGGTAAGCCGATCAAATTCCTCGGCGTGGGCGAAAAAACCGAAGCGCTGGAGCCGTTCCACCCGGATCGTATTGCCTCCCGTATCCTCGGCATGGGCGACGTGCTGTCGCTGATCGAAGATATCGAGAGCAAGGTTGACCGCGCGCAGGCCGAGAAGCTGGCCAGCAAGCTGAAAAAAGGGGACGGTTTCGATCTGACTGACTTCCTTGAGCAGCTGCGTCAGATGAAAAACATGGGCGGCATGGCCAGCCTGATGGGCAAACTGCCGGGCATGGGCCAGATCCCTGACAACGTGAAAGCGCAGATGGATGACAAGGTGCTGGTGCGTATGGAGGCGATCATCAACTCGATGACCCTTAAAGAACGCGCTAACCCGGACATCATCAAAGGTTCCCGTAAACGCCGTATCGCAGCCGGTTGCGGCATGCAGGTGCAGGACGTTAACCGCCTTCTGAAACAGTTCGACGACATGCAGCGCATGATGAAGAAAATGAAGAAAGGCGGCATGGCGAAGATGATGCGCGGCATGAAAGGGATGATGCCTCCCGGTTTTCCAGGGCGTTAATCGCTTTTGAGATTGCTTTTTGCCCGAAAATGAGTAAAATTTTCGGGCTTTTAATATGACACCCGGGCTCCGTTCCTCGATGGGGCCCGGTTGTTTTATTCACACAAGAGGATGTTATGGTAACTATTCGTTTAGCACGTCACGGCGCTAAAAAGCGTCCGTTCTACCAGGTTGTTGTGACTGACAGCCGTAATGCACGCAACGGTCGCTTCATCGAGCGCGTTGGTTTCTTCAACCCACTGGCCGCTGGCGCAGAAGAAGAAACTCGTCTGGATCTGGATCGTATCGCTCACTGGGTTGGCCAGGGCGCTACTGTTTCCGATCGCGTTGCTACGCTGATCAAAGCAGCAAACAAAGCAGCTTAATCTGTCACGGTGGTCATGATGAGCAATAAAGCACCTGTTGAACCGATCGTATTGGGAAAAATGGGTTCTTGCTACGGTATCCGTGGTTGGCTCAGAGTGTTTTCCTCCACTGAAGACGCTGATAGCATTTTTAATTACCAGCCCTGGTTTATCCAGAAAGGCGGTAAGTGGGAAGAGGTCGAGCTGGAAAGCTGGCGTCACCACAATCAGGACATCATCATCAAGCTGAAAGGCGTTGACGATCGTGATGCCGCGAATGCGCTGACTAATTGTGAAATTGTCGTGGATTCGTCGCAGTTGCCACAGCTGGAAGAGGGCGACTACTACTGGAAAGACCTTATGGGTTGCCAGGTAGTCACTACTGAAGGCTACAGCCTGGGGAAAGTCATCGATATGATGGAAACCGGGTCAAATGACGTTCTCGTCATTAAGGCAAACCTGAAAGATGCATTTGGCATCAAGGAGCGGTTGGTCCCGTTCCTCGATGGACAGGTTATCAAGAAAGTCGATCTCACTACTCAAACCATTGAAGTAGATTGGGATCCTGGTTTTTAAATTCTCCGGATAAACGGTAAAAGACGGCGCTATGTGGATTGGCATAATTAGCCTGTTTCCTGAAATGTTCCGCGCGATTACCGATTACGGGGTAACTGGCCGGGCAGTAAAGAATGGCCTGCTGAGCATCCAGAGCTGGAGTCCTCGTGACTTTACTCATGACCGGCACCGTACCGTGGACGATCGTCCTTACGGCGGCGGACCGGGGATGCTAATGATGGTGCAACCCTTACGGGACGCCATTCACACAGCAAAAGCCGCGGCAGGTGAAGGCGCAAAGGTGATTTATCTGTCACCTCAGGGACGCAAGCTTGATCAAGCGGGCGTCAGCGAACTGGCGACGAATCAAAAGCTGATTCTGGTCTGTGGTCGCTACGAAGGGATAGATGAGCGCGTAATTCAAACCGAGATTGACGAAGAATGGTCTATCGGCGATTACGTCCTCAGCGGTGGTGAGTTACCCGCAATGACGCTGATTGACTCCGTCGCCCGGTTCATTCCGGGAGTACTGGGCCATGAAGCTTCGGCAACGGAAGATTCCTTTGCCGATGGATTGCTGGACTGTCCACACTATACCCGTCCTGAAGTGTTAGAAGGAATGGAAGTACCGGCAGTGTTACTGTCTGGAAACCATGCCGAGATACGTCGCTGGCGTTTGAAGCAGTCGCTGGGCCGAACCTGGCTTAGAAGACCTGAACTTCTGGAAAACCTGGCTCTGACTGAAGAGCAAGCAAAGTTGCTGGCCGAGTTCAAAACTGAACACGCGCAACAGCAGCATGAACATGATGGGAATGCGTAATACGCTCCCGAATATCAGTTTACCCAGGATAAGAGATTAAATTATGAGCAACATTATTAAGCAACTTGAACAAGAGCAGATGAAGCAGGACGTACCTTCCTTCCGTCCAGGTGACACCGTGGAAGTGAAAGTATGGGTTGTTGAAGGTTCCAAAAAACGTCTGCAGGCATTCGAGGGCGTGGTTATCGCTATTCGTAACCGCGGTCTGCACTCTGCATTCACTGTTCGTAAAATTTCCAACGGCGAAGGCGTTGAGCGTGTCTTCCAGACTCACTCTCCGGTAGTTGACAGCATTGCTGTTAAACGTCGTGGTGCTGTACGTAAAGCTAAACTGTACTACCTGCGTGAGCGTACTGGTAAGTCTGCTCGTATTAAAGAGCGTCTGAACTAAGATTCGCTTAAGCGACATCCTGTTAGAAAGGGCTGGCCGAAAGGCCGGCCCTTTTTTTATTCCATCGCACCTCTCGCGTTAACCATTTCGTCATAAATCATTTACAATGCTTGCCTCTTGAATGGAGGGGAAGTGGATAACGTACTGCATCAGCCTGACCGGAAACGCGCAGCGGCATTGACCGCGCTGTTCGCGATCCTGCTGATCGTGGTAGCACCCCTTATCTCCGTCTCATTGCAGAAAGATCCCATGAGCGCCATGCCGGGCATGCATCATGACATGAGCATGATGTCGATGGACGAGCATCACGGCGATATGCCGCACACGATGCCTGTCGACCATGCGGAAGCGTGCGGCTACTGCGTGCTGTTAGCGCATGTCCCTGGCGTGATGCTGGCGCTCATCGTCCTGCTCAGCGTGGTGCTGCAGAGGCTTCGCGTTAAGCCGCCGCGTCAGGCGGTCAAGCACTGGCACTTCTTCCCCTGGCTTTACCCTGATACCCGCGCGCCGCCGCGGCAGTCTGCTTTTTCCCTTTAAAAATATCGATAACTTTTTGCCTTAAAAAGGAAAAGTATGACTACCTGCACCTCGCGCGCGGCATGGGGAAACCTGATGCGTCGCCTTCATTTCTACGTTGGGCTGTTTGTCGGCCCGTTTATCTTCTTCGCCGCGCTAACCGGGACGCTGTATGTGGCGACCCCACAGCTGGAAAACGCACTCTACCGGCACGCGCTCCACACGGATTCTATAGGCGAGCCACTGCCTCTGGCGGAACAAATCGCCCTGGCGGAAAAAACCGTTGGATCAGATTTACGTTTGCACGCCGTTCGTCCGGGGCTGGTTGAGGGCGAAACCACCCGCGTGATGTTCGCTGACCCGAAACTTGGGCCATCGGAGAACCGGGCTATCTTTATCGATCCGGTAAGCCTGACGGTGCTGGGAGATCTGACGGTATACGGCACCAGCGGGATTTTACCCCTGCGTCAGACCATTGATTACCTGCATACGTCCCTGATGCTGGGCGACATTGGGCGCCTTTACAGCGAGCTTGCGGCCTCGTGGATGTGGGTCGCCGCGCTGGGCGGTATTGCCCTGTGGTGTTATACCCGGCCCAAACGGCGGATCAACAATCGCTTCCAGAACCGGCGTCGGGTGCACGTGACGCTGGGCTGGGTTCTGCTGGGTGGAATGCTGCTGTTCTCCGCAACCGGCCTGACCTGGTCCCAGTGGGCAGGCGGAAACGTGGATAAGCTGCGTGCAGAGATGAACTGGCTCACCCCGCAGGTGAACACGACGCTATCCGGCCAACATGAGGTCATGGATGAACATGCCGAACACCGCGGTCATCACGGTGGAATGGTGATGCCGGAAATGGCGATGGATTTGACGCAGTTTGACGGCGTGTTAAGCGCGGCGCGTAACGCGGGTATTGATGCCAGCAAGCTGGAGATCCGCCCGGCGAAAATGAGGGATCGCGCCTGGACCGTGACGGAAATCGATCGCAGCTGGCCAACTCAGGTGGACGCCGTGGCGGTTGATCCTCATACGATGCAGGTTCTGGACAGAACCCGATTCGAGGATTTTCCGCTAATGGCAAAACTGACCCGCTGGGGCGTGGATTTCCATATGGGGATCTTATTCGGCCTGGCGAACCAGCTGCTGCTGCTGGCTTTCGGTCTTGCCCTGTGCGTGCTCATTATCTGGGGATACCGGATGTGGTGGATGCGTCGTCCGGCGCAATCGGCTGTGAGTCCGGTACAGACGCTTTGCCAGAGCTGGCTTGCCTTGTCAGTGTGGGGAAGAGGCGTTACGGTGTTAATCAGCGTACTGTTGGGACTGGCATTGCCAGTCATGGGCGTGAGTCTGGCGCTGTTTGTTCTGGTGGACTGGCTGCGCTGGCGAGCGGCAACCAGGGTGACGCTCGCCGAATCCTCCGCTAAATAGCCTTATGGCGTGCTGATCACCACTGCGACGCGGCGGTTTTCAGCGCGCCCTTGTGAGGTACTGTTGCTCGCAACCGGATATTTTTGACCTAATCCCCGCGTGGTGAGATTGCTGCGCGGGATATTTGCCCCCTTCGCCCAGGCATCGGCCACGGCGTTGGCACGTTTTAACGAGAGCGCTTCGTTGTAGCTCTCTTCCCCGTAGTTATCTGTGTGACCGTCCATTCGCGCGTGGGTCAGGCCGGTTTCCGCCAGGCGAGAGGCCATGGACTGGATCTGCGTTTCACTCTCCGATCGCAGCCTGGCGTCATTTTTATCAAACAGGATGGTGTCCGACATCCCAAGCGACCAGTCACCGTTCAGTTCGTTAAAACCGTAAGACTTCATCGCCGCAATTTGCTCAGGAGTGAATTTGCCTTCCGGCGGCGACTGGCAGCCTGCCAGAACCAGTGAGGCCAGTACTAAGGGCGCGAAGTAACGTTTTAACATAGTGTATCCTTTCTAACTTATTGTTTTCGTACGCTGGTTTTTAACCTGGTACATGTTGCGGTCAGCCCTCTCCAGTAATGCTTCCACGGAAGTATTTTCCCACGCCAGAGCAAAGCCAATGCTGAGTGACATCGATGCTTTTTGTCCGTTATGAAGATCAAACGGACGAATAAACTGCTGCGAAAGCGCAGCACAAATATGTTGAACCTCAAGCTCAGAGTGCACGCCGTACAGCACCATGGCAAATTCGTCACCGCCAAGACGGTAGGACTGATGACGTTTGTCGCCAAACTCCATCATCCTGCTGGCGACTTCGATCAGCACGCAGTCTCCTGCCGCGTGTCCCCAGGTGTCGTTAATAAACTTAAAATTATCACCGTCGAGGAAGAGCAGGGCCGAGTTTGTTCTGGCTGAAGGGTCATTCATTAATGCCGCAATGCTGTTACGAAACGCCGCGCGGTTGGCAAGACCGGTAAGCGGGTCGTGCATGGCGGTCCGCAACAGCTGGGCATTTTTCGCCTGAAGCTTCAACTGCCACTCTTCCATTTCATCCAGAAGACTATTGAAGTCTTCGCCAAACTGATGAAATTCTTCGATACGGCCGTCTTTCACCCGGCGGGAGAAATTTCGGTTCGTGCGCACGTCATGAACGACGTCGGTAATGTTCTGCAGCGCCGTGACCATTCCACGATGCAAAGACTGGGTAATGACGAGCGCGACCACGGCGGCAAAGAGAATGCAGCCGGTCAGTACGGCAAACGACGTCCAGATGAAATGGCTGATCAAACTGTCACGCGCGGTAAGGCGAATTTCGCCGATCGTTAAGCCGTTATGCATGATGGGCTGCGCAACCGGTACGGGGAAAAGCCAGCGGCTGACCAGCGCGCCCAGCGTGTCGTTGTTATCCTCCGGGTTCCAGGACCAATAGGCGAACCGCTTTTTATGCGCGTTAATCACCTCGGCCGCGGCAAATTGCCCCTGTTTGCCCAGGGCGGCAAGCGTTTCGTTGGCCGCCAGCGAGTCGTTGAAAACCAGCGAGGCTTCCAGGCTGTGGCTCATCGTGGCCCCGGTTAATTCAAGGTTCTTTTGCGCGTATTGTTTTAACGTCACAACGGAAGCAAAACAGAGCAACAGCCATATTAACGTCATCGTGATAATGACGCTTATCATGCTGTTTCGCCTCAACGTTCTTTTAAACGTCGGCCGTGGCGTTGAAGTGAAATCTTTATCCATGCTGCTTATTCCGTGCCAGCATTAATACATCCGGATTGACTCTTACGCCACTGCGCGTCAATGCATCCAGGTTGACGGAGAACCGGACCTGGCCACGATCGATCATCAGGCAAAAGGCACTGCCAATTACACATTCCGGATTTTGCTCTGAGATTAATAGCAATGCTCTGCCCTGATATTGGCTTATTAATTCAAGTTGTTTTGCCGGTGATTCAGACCCGAAATAAATCGCATCGCACGTCGCGGCCAGGGCTTCCCGATCGTTATGTACAATAGCGGGAGTATAGGGTAACTCGTTGTGCCCTTCGTCGCCGCTAAGCGCGTGCGTATAGTGAGAAGTGGCATAGATGCAGAGTTTAGGCTGCCCGGATAGTGACGGCCATCGCGTATAGCTCACAATGCCTGAGACTATCGAGCGTACCGATTTATCCGTTTCCGTGAGCGTGCCTGCCGTCGCTGGGCCCACCATAATGAACAGCATTAACACCAGAGTGAGTCGGAAAAAAGAGATCAAGAATAAATTTCTCACCAGAATCCGCCACATCGCTCCGGAAATAGATGTCCTTAAGAGTTGCGGGCAGAATACCATTGTTTGTCAGAGCCGTCATTATGTCAGAAATAGCCTCAGGTCAACCTAAGCTAAATCCTACTGTTGTTTATTTTCCGGTGATTAAAAACAGACTTAATTGAGTCTGCTGGAGCGCATACTTTCATCCATCCCTTTTTGCCATGACGCACGCAGTTTTGCCGCGTTTTCAGCAGTATCGCAACTGGCAGGGAAAGATTTGCCCGCTAATCCCCAGGCGTGAATAAACCCTTCTTCGCAGACTCTCTTCTGACCATCGGCATAGCCGCGAAGATATTCACTACGATCCACGTGGGTGTCGTTAAAACTATCGGCCAGGGTCTGGTTATCTTTAACCGGCAGGCCATTCATGGCGTCTTCTTTACCGGCATCAAACCAGGATGGACTGGTCCAGTCGGGCTGGAAGGTATAAGGATTGATCTGGCAGCCCGTTAAAAACAGCGACAACAGCGTGAGAGCAATTGAACGCATAGCCATTCTCCTTTTTACTTCAGCATAGCCTGGCTTAAGAAAGTATGTCTGTAATTTAAACTTTACGTTTTTGACGGCTGATTTTTGCAATAAATTGGCTGCTGTAAATTAATGTGTACGTATTTTGGATTGAAATGTTTACTTTTTATGGTATCGTGGTTTCACCTCATTGAGGAAAACAACTATCGCAAACGAGCTTTACAGGATCGCCATCATGCAAAAAGACGCGCTGAACAACGTACATATCACTGACGAACAGGTTTTAATTACTCCGGATCAGCTGAAAGCAGAATTTCCGCTGAGCGTCGCGCAGGAGGCTCAGATTGAGCACTCGCGCCAGACCATTTCTGACATCATCGCTGGCCGCGATCCGCGCCTGCTGGTGGTGTGTGGTCCTTGCTCTATTCACGATCCTGAAACCGCCATTGAGTACGCTCGTCGATTTAAAGCATTAGCGGAGGAGGTCAGCGATAGCCTCTACCTGGTGATGCGCGTCTATTTTGAGAAGCCACGTACTACCGTTGGCTGGAAAGGGTTGATTAACGATCCGCACATGGATGGCTCGTTTGATGTGGAAGCAGGCCTGAAGATTGCGCGTCGCCTGCTGGTGGAGCTGGTCAGCATGGGGCTGCCGCTGGCAACCGAAGCGCTGGATCCGAACAGCCCGCAATACCTTGGCGATCTGTTCAGCTGGTCCGCGATTGGCGCGCGTACCACGGAATCGCAAACCCACCGCGAGATGGCGTCTGGTCTGTCGATGCCGGTTGGTTTTAAAAACGGTACCGATGGCAGCCTGGCGACGGCGATCAACGCCATGCGCGCGGCCGCCATGCCGCACCGTTTCGTCGGTATCAACCAGGCGGGCCAGGTCTGCCTCCTGCAAACGCAGGGTAACCCGGACGGGCACGTGATCCTGCGCGGCGGGAAAGCCCCGAACTACAGTCCGGCGGACGTGGCGCAGTGTGAAAAAGAGATGGAGCAGGCGGGACTGCGCCCGGCACTGATGGTAGATTGCAGTCATGGTAATTCGAATAAAGATTACCGTCGTCAGCCTGCGGTTGCGGAATCCGTGGTCGCCCAGATCAAAGATGGCAACCGTTCGATTATCGGTCTGATGATTGAGAGCAATATTCATGAAGGCAATCAATCATCTGAACAACCGCGCAGCGCCATGAAGCACGGCGTCTCCGTGACGGATGCCTGCATCAGCTGGGAGACCACCGATGCACTGCTGCGTGAGATCCATAAAGATTTAAGCGGCCAGCTGGCGACGCGTCTGGCTTAAGAGGGTAGTTATGGTTGCTGAATTGACCGCACTGCGCGATCAAATTGATGAAGTGGATAAGGCGCTGCTGGATCTGCTGGCGCGCCGCATGGCGCTGGTTGCCGAAGTCGGTGAGGTGAAAAGCAAATACGGCCTGCCGATTTACGTCCCGGAGCGCGAAGCCTCAATGCTGGCCTCCCGTCGCAAAGAGGCGCAGGCGCTGGGCGTTTCGCCGGACTTGATTGAAGACGTCCTGCGTCGCGTGATGCGGGAATCCTATTCCAGCGAAAACGACAAGGGGTTCAAAACCCTTTGCCCGACCCTGCGGCCGGTGGTGATTGTCGGCGGGGCAGGACAGATGGGGCGTCTGTTTGAAAAAATGCTGACGCTTTCTGGCTATCAGGTGCGCATTCTGGAAAAAGAGGACTGGGCGCAGGCGCCGGAACTCATGAAAGATGCCGGGATGGTTATCGTCAGCGTGCCGATCCACGTGACGGAGCAGATCGTCGGGAAGCTTCCTCCTTTACCGAAAGACTGTATCCTGGTCGATCTGGCCTCCGTCAAAAATGGTCCGCTGCAGGCCATGCTGGCTGCGCATACCGGGCCGGTGCTGGGTCTGCACCCGATGTTTGGTCCGGACAGCGGCAGCCTGGCTAAGCAGGTGGTGGTTTACTGCGACGGTCGTCAGCCTGAAGCCTATCAGTGGTTCCTGGAACAGATTCAGGTATGGGGCGCGCGACTGCACCGCATCAGCGCGGTTGAGCACGACCAGAACATGGCGTTCATTCAGGCGCTGCGCCACTTTGCCACGTTTGCCTACGGCCTGCATCTGGCGGAAGAGAACGTGCAGCTTGAACAGCTGCTGGCGCTCTCTTCACCTATCTATCGTCTGGAACTGGCGATGGTCGGGCGTCTGTTCGCGCAGGATCCGCAGCTGTACGCGGACATTATTATGTCTTCCGAAAACAACCTGGCACTGATCAAGCGCTACTATCAGCGCTTTGGAGAAGCCATTACGCTGCTTGAGCACGGAGACAAGCAGGCGTTTATCGATAGCTTCCGCAAGGTCGAGCACTGGTTTGGCGATTATGCGCAGCGTTTCCAGAATGAGAGCCGGACGCTGTTGCGCCAGGCAAATGACAGTCGCCAGTAATGCGATGATGTATATACTGAAAGCCAGCAATGCTGGCTTTTTTCATTTTGGGGAACTGTCATGGCTGAACCGCAGCTGCTGTTGAATTACACCGGGCATTTGCCTGAATGCCCGACGTGGAGCGCCGAAGAGCAGGCGCTCTACTGGGCCGATATTCTGGAAGGCGAGATCCACCGCTACCATCTGCCGACGGCGGAACACACCGTACTCTCTTTCCACGAGGAGGTGGGGTGTTTCGCGCTGCGTGAGCAGGGTGGTTTTATCGTTGCGATGCGAACGGGTATCTGGCTGACCGATAAACACGGCCTGCTGCGCCGCAAGGTGTGTGATAACCCCTCTAACCCGCAGCTGGCGCGTTTTAACGATGGGGGTACCGACCATCAGGGCCGGTTCTATGCGGGCACGTTCTGGGGGCCGGGAGATTACAACGGCGCCCTGCTGATGCGCATCGACAACGATCTGACGCCGAAGGTGATCCAGTGCGATATTCACGGGCACAACGGCTTAGCGTTTAGCCCGGATAAGCAGTGGATGTTTACCTCAGACACGCCAAACGGTGTGATTTACCGTACCCCGCTTGATGAGCAGGGCGAACCGGGTAAGCGAGAGGTGTTTCGTCAGTTTAAAGAGGGCGAGGGGATACCGGACGGCGCGGCGATGGATGTGGATGGCTGCTACTGGAGCGCGCTGTTTGACGGCTGGCGCATCGCGCGTTTTTCACCGCAAGGGGAGCAGTTGGAAGAGTATCGCATGCCGGTACGTTGCCCGACGATGGTTTGCTTTGGCGGCGATGATATGAAAACGCTGTTTATTACCACCACGCGGGAAAATATGGATGCGGAGGAGGTGGCGAAATATCCGCTCTCCGGGGCCATCTTCACCCTGCCGGTGAGCGTGGCAGGGATGAAGAAAAGCCGTTTTATCGAACGTTAGATTGGATCGACCGGGACGACGTTTTCGCTCGGGTAGCAGCCCAGCACCTTCATGGAACGCGTGATCTCGCCCAGCTCGCGCAGGGCTTTCTGCATGGAAGCAGACTCCAGGTTGGCCTGGATATCGAGGTAGAACATCTCTTCCCACGGGTTACCGTGGATTGGGCGCGATTCCAGCCGGGTCATGATCAGGTTGTGATTACGCAGTACCAGCAGGGCTTCAACCAGCGCACCGGCCTGTTGGCCGGTAGCCATCAGCAGCGTGGTTTTGGCCGGTACCTGGTCAGACACATTGATTGCCTTGCGGGCCAGCACCACGAAGCGGGTAATGTTTTGCGTCTGGTTTGCCAGGTTGCGTTCCAGCACCTGTAAACCATACAGCGCGCCGCCCGCTTCGCTGCCGAGCGCCGCGACGGTGGGAGAGTTCGTCTGGGCGACTTTTTCCATCGCCGCCGAGGTGCTTTCGGTGTACTCAATTTTCCAGTTCGGATAGCGGTTCAGGAACTGGCTGCACTGCTGGAACGGCTGCGGGTGGCTGTAGACGGTTTCGATCGTGTTCAGGTCCGTTGAACCGGAGACCAGCACGCAGTGATCGATAGGAATCGTCAGTTCGCCGACCAGCGACAGGCTGGTGTGCTGCAACAAGTCGTAGACGTCGTTGATGGCGCCGGAGCTGGTGTTTTCAATCGGCACCACGGCGTAATCCGCCTGGCCGGTCTCGACCTGGTTAAAAATGTCGGCAAACTTCGCGCAGCCGCTTTCAATAAATTCTTCGAAATGGCGAGCGGCATACTGACGTGCGGCCAGGTGAGAATAGGAGCCCTTTGGCCCGAGGAAAGCGATACGCGCAGAGTGCGGATTGGTTTTATTGAGATGCTGCTGCAGTAGCGCTTGCTGGGTCAGAACGGAATCTTCGATGATGAGCTGGAACAACCGGGTGATGTAGTGGGCATCGAGGTGATGCGCTTTGCCGAGCTGAATGAGCCGTTCCAGCAGATCCCGCTCGCGGTCGATATCACGGACCGGACGATGGGAGTCCAGCTTGGCTTTACCCACTTCAACGGCAAGGGCGCGGCGTTCGGCCAGCAGCGCCAGCAGTTTCTCATCCAGCGCGCTGATTTTTACTCGCAGATCCAGTAACGGGTTTTCCGGTGTCATAGTGTTGCCTGTCTCATCTTATCGTTATCAATAAAAAAGGCCCCCCGGTGTGGGAGGCCTTGTTGTTCGTCTTCGCATTCTTTATCACACGACGAAACGCCTCCCGTTCAGGGGAAGGTAAAAAAGAATGCGAAGAAGAACGGCGTAAGTTTCATAAAGTCATCCTGTGAGTGATACCGTTAAAGTACCCGTACTGTTTTCACCCTGTCAATAAAAAACAAAAAACGCGCCCGAAGGCGCGTTGGCGGTACACTCAATTTAAAGGATTACTCTTCTTCAACTTCTTCCGCGAAGCTGGCGTCTTTCACCGACGTTGTGGCGCGACGGGCTTCACCTTTGTGTTGCACTTTATTGAGCTGCCGTTCCAGCTTGTTGATCAAATCGTTAATAGCGGTGTACATATCCTCATGTTTTGCGCTGGCGACCAGATGGCCGTTTGGAGTATTGATAGTTGCGTCAGCGATGAAACCCTGCGGCTCCTTGGACAGGATGATATGTGGGTTAATCAAATGTGTTTGCCATTTATCCAGTTTGGCGAGACGGTCTGCGACGTGCTGGCGAATTGCCGGAGTAATTTCCATTTGTTTACTGGTAATGTTCATTGTCATAAATTTTACCTCTTGTCTTTCCGTCTTGGTGATTCCAGCATACCCGACCCAATGTCAAAATGTGTGATTTAGATCACGTTATTTTGTCGGTTTTTGTCAGGGAATCTTTTTTGTGAGGCAGGGCAGGAAGAGGTGAGATTTACCTTGTAGAAGGCATAAATTGGGGCCATAGTTGACAGGATGTGTTGAGGCTAACGCGCTTCAGCGACGCTCAGAAACGAATAAAAAAACGGCAGCCTTCGGGCTGCCGTTTTGCATTGAGGCAAAATCAGGTGTTGCTGCTGTTCGCGGCGATGATTTTCGCCACTTTTTCAGCCTGAGCGGTCATCTGCATCTGACGGTAAGCATTTTCCATCAGCTTCAGGCCGTCGCGCGTTGCCTGAGTATCCGGGTAATCACGCAGCATACCTTCTACGCGGTTAACCACGGCAACCCATGCGCCACGGCGGGTATAATATTCCGCCACGGAGTATTCATATTTCGCCAGACGATCTTTCAGGAACACCAGACGTTTGGTGGCGTCGGTCACGTACTGGCTGTTCGGATAGCCGCGCACCAGCTTGGAGAAGTCATTGAAAGCATCACGCGCATGCTGCGGGTCACGGTCGGAACGATCCACGCCGAAGAAGCCCTGCAGCGCACTGTCGTCCAGCGCCATGTTGGTGAGGCCGCGCATGTACATCACGTAGTCGATGTTAGGATGAGTCGGGTTCAGACGCATGAAACGATCGATGGTTGCCTGAGCCAGCGGCAGATCGGCATTTTTATAGTATGCGTAGATGAGATCTAACTGTACCTGCTGCGAATACGGACCAAATGGATAGCGATTATCCAACGCTTCCAGTTGCGTTATCGCCTGTTTCCAGTTACCGTCCTGCAACTTTTGTTGTGCAGTCGCATAGATTTCATTCGGCGGATTGTCAGGGACCTGTTCATTTGAACCGGAGCAGCCCACCAAAGCCAGGCTCAACGTGGCCGCTGCCACCAGATATTTCATGCGCGTCATGACGTTTTGACTTTCCTCAAATGTTTGTCCGGGAGAAACTCTGTTCCTGCTCCCGATTAAGACCAGCTACAATAGCACACTATATTAAACGGCAAAGCCGTAAAACCCAACGTTAAACGAAGAAGCAGTTTATGGCACAACGAGTAGAACTCACCGCAACAGTCTCCGAAAATCAGCTCGGTCAACGCTTAGATCAGGCTTTGGCCGAATTGTTCCCTGATTATTCGCGTTCACGCATAAAAGAATGGATCCTTGACCAGCGCGTGATGGTAAACGGCAAGATCTGGGACAAACCAAAAGAGAAAGTGTTAGGTGGGGAAGCTGTCGCCATCAATGCTGAAATCGAAGAGGAAATCCGCTTCGAGCCGCAGGATATCCCACTGGACATCGTCTATGAAGATGATGACATTCTGGTGATCAACAAGCCGCGCGATCTGGTTGTTCACCCGGGTGCGGGAAACCCTGACGGTACGGTACTTAACGCACTTCTCCATTATTATCCGCCGATCGCGGATGTTCCGCGCGCGGGCATCGTGCACCGTCTGGATAAAGACACTACCGGTCTGATGGTGGTGGCGAAGACCGTTCCTGCTCAGACCCGTCTGGTGGAGTCGCTGCAGCTGCGCGAAATCACCCGTGAGTATGAGGCGGTAGCCATTGGGCATATGACCTCTGGCGGGACGGTAGAAGAGCCTATTAGCCGTCACCCAACCAAGCGTACCCATATGTCGGTGCATCCGATGGGTAAACCGGCGGTGACGCACTATCGCATTATGGAGCATTTCCGTATCCATACGCGTCTGCGTCTGCGTCTGGAGACCGGACGTACCCACCAGATCCGCGTGCATATGGCCCACATTACCCATCCGCTGGTGGGGGATCAGGTCTACGGTGGTCGTCCTCGTCCGCCTAAAGGCGCATCGGATGAGTTCATCAGCGTATTGCGTAAATTCGACCGTCAGGCGCTGCACGCGACCATGCTGCGTCTTTACCATCCTATCACCGGCATTCAGATGGAGTGGCATGCGCCTATCCCGCAGGATATGGTGGACCTTATTGACGCCATGCGTGCTGATTTCGAAGAACATAAGGATCAAGTGGACTGGTTATGACCAAACTGATTGTCCCGGAGTGGCCATTGCCTGCCGGCGTGGCTGCCTGCAGTTCAACCCGCACTGGCGGTGTGAGCCAGGGCGCGTGGGCGTCGTTGAACCTCGGCGCACACTGTGGCGATAACCTGGAACACGTGGAAGAGAACCGCAGGCGTCTGTTTGCTGCGGGGAACCTGCCTTCAAATCCGGTCTGGCTGGAACAGGTTCATGGCAAGGCGGTGCTGAAGTTGACGGGAGAACCCTATGCTTCTAAACGTGCTGATGCCTCTTACAGCAATACTCCGGGAACCGTTTGTGCCGTAATGACCGCCGATTGTCTGCCAGTGCTGTTCTGCAACCGTGCAGGCACCGAGGTGGCTGCAGCTCACGCGGGCTGGCGTGGACTGTGTGAAGGCGTGCTGGAAGAAACCGTCGCCTGCTTTAAGGATGAACCCGCCAATATTATGGCCTGGCTTGGCCCGGCCATTGGTCCTCGCGCTTTTGAAGTGGGGCCGGAGGTTCGCGAAGCCTTTATGGATAAAGATCCGCAAGCGGTGGACGCTTTCCTGCCTTCTGGAGATAAATATCTGGCCGATATTTACCAGCTTGCTCGTCAGCGCCTGAACAGCGTCGGCATAACGCAGATCTTCGGCGGCGATCGCTGCACATTCACCGAAAAGGGTGATTTTTTCTCTTATCGCCGCGACAAGACGACGGGGCGTATGGCAAGTTTCATTTGGCTGATATAACCTAAAGAATCAAGACGATCCGGCACGTGCCGTTTTCTTTTCACATAATTCAGGTCATTAACCTTGAATAATTGAGGGATGACCTCATTTAATCTCCAGTAGCAAATTTGACCTGTTATGGGAGGAGTTATGCGTCTGGATCGTCTTACTAATAAATTCCAGCTTGCTCTCGCCGATGCCCAGTCCCTCGCACTGGGGCACGACAACCAATTTATCGAACCTCTTCATTTAATGAGCGCCTTGCTGAATCAGGAAGGGGGATCGGTACGTCCTTTATTAACGTCCGCTGGCATTAATGCTGGCCAGTTACGCACCGCTATCGATCAGGCGCTGAGCCGTTTACCGCAGGTCGAAGGGACCGGCGGCGACGTTCAGCCGTCGCAGGATCTGGTGCGCGTCCTGAACCTTTGCGACAAGCTGGCGCAAAAACGTGGGGACAATTTTATTTCGTCAGAGCTGTTTGTTCTGGCGGCGCTTGAATCACGCGGTACCTTGACCGACCTGCTGAAATCTGCCGGTGCGACCACCGCCAATGTGACTCAGGCGATTGAGAATATGCGCGGAGGTGAAAGCGTGAACGATCAGGGAGCCGAAGACCAACGTCAGGCTTTGAAGAAATTTACGGTCGATCTGACCGAGCGTGCTGAACAGGGCAAACTTGACCCGGTGATCGGCCGTGATGAAGAAATCCGCCGTACCATTCAGGTACTGCAGCGTCGTACCAAGAACAACCCGGTACTGATAGGTGAACCGGGGGTCGGTAAAACCGCCATCGTTGAAGGGCTGGCGCAGCGTATTGTGAACGGTGAAGTGCCGGAAGGTCTGAAAGGCCGCCGCGTACTGGCGCTGGACATGGGCGCGCTGGTGGCCGGTGCGAAATACCGCGGCGAGTTCGAAGAGCGCCTTAAAGGCGTGCTTAACGACCTGGCGAAGCAGGAAGGCAACGTTATCCTGTTTATCGATGAGCTGCACACGATGGTCGGTGCCGGTAAGGCAGACGGCGCGATGGATGCCGGGAACATGCTGAAACCTGCGCTGGCGCGCGGTGAACTTCACTGCGTCGGTGCCACCACGCTGGATGAGTACCGTCAGTACATTGAGAAAGATGCTGCGCTGGAACGTCGTTTCCAGAAAGTGTTTGTTGCCGAGCCAAGCGTTGAAGATACCATCGCCATCCTGCGTGGTCTGAAAGAGCGCTATGAACTGCACCACCATGTGCAGATCACTGACCCGGCCATCGTTGCGGCGGCGACGCTTTCGCATCGTTATATTGCTGACCGTCAGCTGCCGGATAAAGCGATCGACCTGATTGATGAAGCGGCGTCGAGCATTCGTATGCAGATTGACTCGAAGCCGGAAGAGCTGGACCGACTCGACCGACGCATCATTCAGCTCAAGCTGGAACAGCAGGCGCTGAAGAAAGAGTCTGATGAAGCCAGTAAGAAACGTCTCGATATGCTCAATGAAGAGCTGGACGATAAAGAGCGCCAGTATTCTGAGCTTGAAGAAGAGTGGAAAGCCGAGAAAGCCTCCCTTTCCGGTACGCAGACCATTAAAGCTGAACTCGAACAGGCAAAAATTGCCATTGAGCAGGCGCGACGCGTGGGTGACCTGGCGCGGATGTCAGAGCTGCAGTATGGCAAAATCCCTGAGCTGGAAAAACAGCTTGAGATTGCGACGCAGTCAGAAGGGAAAACGATGCGTCTGTTACGTAATAAAGTGACGGATGCCGAGATTGCGGAAGTGCTTGCCCGCTGGACCGGGATTCCGGTGGCGCGCATGCTGGAAGGCGAGCGTGAAAAACTGCTGCGCATGGAGAACGATCTCCACAATCGTGTGATTGGCCAGAACGAAGCGGTTGAAGCGGTTTCGAATGCTATTCGTCGTAGTCGTGCAGGGCTGTCCGATCCTAACCGCCCGATTGGTTCATTCCTGTTCCTGGGGCCGACGGGTGTCGGTAAAACCGAGCTGTGCAAAGCGCTGGCTAACTTTATGTTCGACAGTGACGATGCGATGGTGCGTATCGACATGTCCGAGTTTATGGAGAAACACTCCGTCTCGCGTCTGGTCGGGGCGCCTCCTGGATATGTGGGTTATGAAGAAGGTGGGTACCTGACAGAAGCGGTGCGTCGTCGTCCTTATTCCGTCATCCTGCTGGATGAGGTGGAAAAAGCGCATCCGGATGTGTTCAACATCCTGCTTCAGGTTCTGGACGATGGTCGTCTGACCGACGGGCAGGGGAGAACGGTCGACTTCCGTAATACGGTTGTCATTATGACGTCGAACCTGGGTTCCGATTTGATTCAGGAACGTTTCGGTGAACTGGACTACAGCCACATGAAGGATCTGGTGCTGGGTGTGGTAAGCCATAACTTCCGTCCGGAGTTCATCAACCGTATTGATGAAGTGGTGGTATTCCATCCTCTGGGTGAGAAACACATCGCGTCGATTGCGCAGATTCAGCTGCAGCGTCTGTACAAACGTCTGGAAGAGCGTGGATACGAAATTCACATCTCCGACGATGCGCTGAAACTGCTGAGTAAGAATGGTTACGATCCGGTGTACGGTGCGCGTCCATTGAAACGTGCTATCCAGCAGCAGATCGAAAACCCGCTGGCGCAGCAGATCCTCTCCGGGGAGCTGGTTCCTGGTAAAATTATCCGTCTGGAAGCCAACGACGATCGCATTGTGGCAGTGCAGTAAGTCACAAAACGCAAAAACGAGCCGCTTGCGGCTCGTTTTTGTTTGAAAACCAGGCGAAAATTGAGGTCTGGAGTCGGTTTTGCCTGGAAAGTGAGCGGTCAGTAAATAAATTTCACTTTATCCTTGCAGGTTCAGAATTACTCCCTATAATGCGCCTCCACTGACACGGAACAACGGCACACACGCCGCCGGGTCAGCAGAGAATAGCGAAAATAAACGCTTGACTCTGAAACGGGAAAGCGTAATATGAACACCCCGCGCCGCAGCGAAAACGAAGCGGCACTGCTCTTTAACAATTTATCAGACAATCTGTGTGGGCACTCAAAGTGACATGGATTCTTAATGTCTTCGGACAATAAATGAATACCAAGTCTCTGAGTGAACATGCGTAATT
>NZ_VDAS01000035.1:0-29629 GCF_019584165.1 Enterobacter sp. EC_64 | reverse complement strand
AATGAAAATCACCCGCATAGTGCGCTGGGATATCACTCTCCGAGAGAATACCGGCGGCAGCGGGCATCGTTAACTTAAGATACAAAAGCTGTCCGGAAATGGCGGGTCAAGATCAAATCCGTTACTTGCACAATCTTCTAATAGATTAAAAAAAGACTTAGGTTTAAATGATGTAAATAGAGGCCGTAGGTGGGTACAACTGGAAAATCCGACATCTTTAGATTCTGATGGACAGATGATTCGGAATACACTTTCCATATCTAAGGACTCATCAACCGATGCAATTTATAAGAAAACTATTCTTATTACGGTCTTGAAAAATCATACACGAATAAAAAAATTAGCTGAAATTTTTGAAGCATTAGATCTAAATGGTACATCAGTCCTGATCATTGATGATGAGGCAGATCAAGTAAGTTTAAATACTGAAGCATCACAAGGTGAGGAAAGCGCAACATATAGTTGTTTGATAAGGCTTAGAAACTCTCTACCGAATCATACTTATTTACAATACACCGCAACTCCTCAAGCTCCGTTATTAATTAATATTATAGATTCTTTATCACCAAATTTTGTAAAAGTATTAGAACCAGGTGATGCTTATATTGGTGGTCGAGATTTTTTTGATAGAAACTCTTCGTATATAAAACTTATTCCTTCAAATGAAGTTCCAACTAAAGATAATCCCTTAACTTATCCTCCATCATCTCTACTTGATGCCCTGCGTATATTTATGTTGGGAGTAGCTGTAGGCATTAAGGAGTCGGGTAATACAGGTAATCGTTCTATGCTTGTCCATCCATCGCATTTAACAGCCCAGCATAAAGAATTTTATGGATGGGTACGGAGTATATTTGATGAATGGCAAACCTGTTTAGCATTACCAGATAGCGATTTAGATAAAATAGATCTTTTAAACGAATTTAGAAAATCCTATAACCACTTGAAAGAAACAACATGTTTACCGCCCTTTGAACAGGTGGCTAATTCCTTCGGTATTGCTTTTAAAAATACTCAAATTGTTGAAGTAAACTCCAGAAAAAACAAAACTCCAGCAATTGATTGGCAGCATAATTATGGATGGATTTTGGTGGGGGGGATCGCAGTTGATAGAGGATTTACAGTTGAAGGGTTGACTGTAACATACATGCCGAGGGGGGTCGGTGTTGGAAATGCTGATACTATCCAACAAAGAGCAAGATTTTTTGGTTACAAGAAAAATTATTTAGGTTTCTGCAGAGTTTATTTAGAATAAAGCACACTTGAAGCATTTAGAAATTATGTCACACACGAAGAAGATATTAGAAAACAGCTTAAGATTGTAGAGTTGGAAAATAAACCATTAAACTCATGGAAAAGGGCTTTTCTTTTAGATTTGGATTTAAAACCTTGTAGGGATAGCGTTCTCGAATTTGATTACATGCATACAAAATTTTCTGATAAATGGATTATGCCAAAATTAATGTTTCCCTCGAATAACATAGTTAGTGATAATAGGGAGACTACAGCAGAGTTTTTGAGTCATTTATCTTTTGTTTCGGATGTGGGGCATAATGAACGCACTGAGACCCAGAAGCATTTAGTTTGTGATAACGTTCTTTTAAAAGATTTATATGAAAACTTGCTCATTAAACTGCGAGTAACTGGGAGTAACGATTCTCAAACAAACACTGCAATGTTATTACATTTAGCAAAAGCAATAGAAAATGATATTACTGAGAGTTGTATTGTTTATAGGATGAGCCCTAATCAACGAAGAATTCGAAAAATAAATTCCTATTTGTTCCAAGGGGCTTATCCCGTTGAGTCTTCACGCCGTGGTGAAATTTATCCTGGAGATGCAATGATAAAAGATCCTCAAAGAGTAAGTGTACAGATTCATTACATTGACTTAAAAATGGATAATCAAAGAATGATTAGTGACGTACCAGTCGTAGCAGTATGGATCCCTCAAAGATTAGCATGTTCTGTTCTTGTGCAAAATCATAATTAATCTTTTTCGAAGGGCTCTGTAACAGAAGCCCTTCAATTTTTATCATTCTCATGATGAGGTCTCTTGTCGCTCTATTTTCTTTTTCAGAATTCCATTAAACCAAATTTCATCTCGGTCTGGCCGATTATCTTTCGTAATCCATAACGAAAAAATATCTATTTCACTCATACGATTAAGTAATCTCCGCAATTCCATTTCGTTTAGATCTGTAAACCGTCTTTCACCCTGCACGCGTTCACCGTTGCCATACTTAAAGGACACATACCAGACGCCGCCAGGCTTAAGCGCATCCGCAAGTTTTTGCATCACCACTGGCAGTTCAGAAGAGGGGACATGCAATAAAGAGGCACAGCACCAAATCCCATCGTACTGCGCTTTACCGTCGATCTCTGAAAACGTCATCAGTTGCACGGGTAACCCGGTATGTTGCCTTGCCAGCTCCACCATAGCGGAAGAGGCATCAAAAGCATCCACCTGATACCCCATCTCATGAAATGCTTTTGCGTCTCGTCCTGAACCGCAGCCCGCATCCAGAACACGGCCACCGTTAGGCAGATGCTGGGTGAAGGCCTCGTAAAGCGGGGTCATATCGACATTAACCGTGCCATCGAAGAAATCCTGTGCGTGATTCTGATAGTAGTGAAGTGTCATTAAAACGTTGCCTCGCCTTCCGCGTTGGGTTTCCAGGTATGGATAAGTTTGTCCAGCGCGGCCTGCCAGTTACGCTGAAGAAAGCTTCTCCGTGCTTCAGGACGTTGCCCTGTCTGTAGAACAATCGTCTCATGTAACGGCAGTTTGCTCTGAATAAAATACTCATTGCGGGTGTGTAACCGCTGCAGGAGCCTGAGGTCGGGAATCCGTGCAGATTTACCTTCGACGCCACGGTTACAGCACCGACAGGCCAGCACCAGGTTCCATACGCCGTTAATATTGCTCACCTCATGGCGGGCAGCCCAGGGAATAAAGTGGTCGACGTCCGCCAGTTCTGCGTCTCCCGGTACCAGGCTGATGGGTTTAAAGCAGTAAAAACACCGTCCTTTCTGGTAACCATTCAGGCTGTCGCGACAGCTGGTGATGTCTACCCGCCGCGCGTTCACCCTCGTGAACAACAGCTGATTATCTTCGTCGAACTCTACGCCCACAAGGTTACGCGATATCCCCATCGACCAGGCCTGTTCAACCAGGTTCCAGCGAGCATTGGTTTCAAAGGCGAGGTTTTTATACTGCAGGCGTTCGCCCAGTAAAAAGAAGTTATCCGTCAGGCGGATCCCGTTGTGGGTTTTGCGCTCATCAAGGAAAAAACGTTTATCGATCTCACCCTGGTTCACGTAATGAAAGGCATCGATCACGTTGTTAAAGCCAAGGCGCACCGTCGCTTCAATAAGTTGGGCATGGGTGATTTCACCTCGGTTGAACTTCAGGCAGGTTTCCAGAAATTGACTGCTGCGGGAGGTGATCTGTTTTGGCGCATGCTTCAGGTGCTCGCAAAGATAGCGGCTGAACGGCACGGCAAGCTGGTCGAGCGTAATCAAATCGCTGCCCGTCTTATCCACTTCATACAATGCTGACGCCAGCGCAAATTTGTAAGATGCGACGTTCCTTCCAAAGAGGATCACACCACGCCAGTAGTTCTCAAGCGTCGGATCGGCCTGATAAAATTCCATCGATGAAGTCCTGTTACGGTTGGCTGGGCAGGGCGTTACTAAAGCCTGTAACAGGATCACATAACAAAATCAGGGTGATGTAAATCGTTAATCTATAGGTTTGATGAATTTTTGTGGGATCTGAGAAGAAGGGCTGGATGCGATGAATTTGTCGTCTAAGGTACTTTAGCGAATGAATAGATTTCTGGATGAGGAAAATAAGACTGATTTTCAAGCCAGCGAGTTATCAGTATCCCCCAAACCCATTTCCTGAATCCCCCTCGTATTTCCCAATTTTACCTGTCGCAAAACCGCTGTATTTATATTCAGTTCTGTATAATAGGCAGCAGTAATTACGCCAGTCGGAAAAACGCCTCTTCATGGGAATGTCCTCATGTGGCTTATGAAGACATTACTAACATCAGGGAGCAGTTCACTCTGCCAGCGGTTCGGTCTCGCCCCTGAGGCTACATGGTCAACTTGATAAACTTAGCTTCCTGACTCACCTCTGATGTTACCGCCTAACGGCCTTACACGTTGTCTTACCACCAACGGGCTATTGTCTGAAAATCAGAGGACTCTCGGAAGAAAACCTTCTTATGTCCGATTGCGTAGGAGTACGATAAGCCAATAAATCATTATAGATAAAAGGGTTATATATGGCTCTACATGGAAAGTTCGTAATTAATGATGTGTACTACTCCCCGTTATCGTTTCCTGGTATAGGCACGTTTTTAGCTTTCTCTGGTAATGGTGCTTACCGTAATCGTGGGGCATGTGGAATGATCCCCAAAGAGGGGCCAGTACCAGCGGGTAAATACTGGATTGTTGACCGCCCTCAGGGTGGACTCAAGTCACAGCTAAACACAGTGGGAAGAGACATTTATAATCACTTCGCCAATGGTGCAACATTCAAACATTCTGAATGGTTCGCATTATGGCGTGATGATTGGGGGATCGACGATTACACTTGGATTGAGAGCGTTAAGCGTGGCAATTTCCGTTTGCATCCAGGTGTACTATCAGAAGGTTGTATCACTCTCCCACATGATTCTGATTTTGCCATGTTGCGTAATGCTCTGTTGAGAAGCCAAAGAATAGATGTTCCTTGCATGAGGAATCTACAGGCATACGGCACGATTGAGGTAATCTCCAATGGCAAAACATGCCCTTAGTTTATTCATCAAGATAGTGCTGTTCGCTGTTGTTGCGCTGATCGTTGCTGAAATGGTTCCGTATGATGGATTAGTTAATTCTATTACGGGGCTTTTCGATTTCCAAAGCGCCGACAAGTTTACCCGCTTCATTTTGGGTGAACCTGATCCAGAAGTTTGGGAATCGTTAGACGGCTACTTTAGCATCTTAATCAATACATTAATCAGCGTACCTGTCATGAGCGCTATTACCACGGCGTACCGTGGCGCGACACATAAAGTTAGTCCAGATGGCATCCCCAGAGAGTGGTTCAGTTCCACATTGCGACGGTTAGCTAAAATCTTCGGGTTTACCTTCCTGTTTTGGGCATTATTTCGCTTGCTGCCTTATCAGTCTTTATTCCCGGATCAAACGTATTCAAATTTCACAATGGCGGCGATTGTGGGCTTTCAGTTGCTCTTAACGATTGTTTGCTACTGGTTCATCACGAAGAAAATCACAACTAAAAGGAGTTTGTAAAATGCCTATTCCGGCTTACATGTGGCTTAAGGACGATGGCGGCGCAGACATTAAAGGAGCTGTAGACGTTCAGGATCGTGAGGGGAGTATAGAGATTGTTGGCTTTAGTCATGGTCTGAACATTCCAGTAGACAGTGCCAACGGGAAGATTACTGGCAAGCGTTCACATTCTCCGATGATGATTGAAAAGGAGTTTGATAGCTCCAGCCCGTATCTATACAAAGCCGTTGCCACCGGTCAAACGTTGAAAAGTGCGGAGATTCGCTGGTATCGCATTAACCATGCAGGACAAGAAGAGTGCTACTTCGTCATGACCATTGAGGGTGTGAAAGTGACGGGCATTAACCCAGGGATGCCAAACGCTAAGATGGCAGGAAACTCGCAGATCAACCACATGGAATCTGTTTCCCTGATGTATGACAAAATCACCTGGCGTTATGTTGATGGTAATGTCCAGTATACGGACGATTGGAACGTAAGAGCGTAATAAATAGAAAGGAGGCATTGAGTGCCTCCTCTTTATTAACGCTTATCCTCTCAAAGGAGCCTGTCCGAAATGCTGTGTAACTGCCATCGTATTAAAGGTGATCGCTCAGTCGGTCACCGAACTTGATAATAAAACGACGCATTGCCAGCCCGCAGATCGGCGAATGGTTGCTCTGAGGTCCATGCGGGCGCTCACCTTATATTCTGATAGTCATCACTGCGTAATTTCCCTGACCCAACCCTTTTCCTGAATCCCCCTCGCAAAATTCAAATTCACCCCACCCAAAACCGCTGTATTTATATTCAGCCCTGTATAATGAGCACCAGAAATTACGCCGAACGGCAAAGGAAGTATTAAGAAATATTTAAAGAGAGAATTCGCGATATGAAGGTGCTGCAACACCCCCATACCGCTAACCACCACCAACTATCGAGGAGTTGAAAATGGCTGCGACGAATTTTAAGCCAGAGTTTACTGTTTGCAAAACAGAATCAGACGCTTTCACCGGCGTGATTGAAAACCGCGAGCTGGTACGCAAAAACAGCGCCCGCCGTCTTCACGGCAACCAGACCAACGCGGCACCCGTCCATCCCCGTGCCGAAACGCCGCAGGACAGTGCCGCCTGCTGCGAACTCTATGCACGCATAGACATGAAATACCTTCTCCTGGGCGGTGACTGGTTAACCCGGGCAGGCTTTATCAACGGCATGCCGGTAAAAATCCGCGCCATGAAAGACTGCATTGTGATTACGCCCCAGCATACAAGAGAATTATGGGGATGCCTGGAAGGTATGAGCGTGGTGAATATAAATAAAAAGAAAGTGGCGCAGTGGTTAAAAACATTCCCTGGCGCGTTAAATGACACCGGCGATATTCCGGTCATTAAGCGTAACGCCTGATAAATATCCCGGCCCTGCGCCGGGATTATTATTTAAGCCGCTTTCAAAACACCGGCACCCCCAGCCCAACCTTCACCTCCCGCAACGTCGCCTGCGTCACCCCCTGCGCCCGTTCGGTCCCGCGCTTCAGCATCGCCATCAACTCACCCTTATCCTGCATATACACCGCCCGCCGCTCCCGCATCGGTGCAATCAGTTCCTGCAAACACGCTTCCAGCTCGTTCTTACATACCCGGTCGCCCAGCCCACCCGCCTGATAGTGCGCCTTCATCGCCGCCACTTTCTCCTTGTCCGGATGAAACGCGTCGAGGTACGTAAACACCACGTTCCCCTCAATCTGCCCCGGGTCGCTCACCTTCAGGTGGTTCGGGTCGGTGTACATGGCGCTGACCGCACGGTGAATGGTCTCTTCGCTGGCCGAAAGGTGCAGCGTGTTGCCCAGCGATTTCGACATCTTGGCGCTGCCGTCGATGCCGGGCAGGCGGCTGGTGTCGCTCAGCATCGCCTTGCAGTGGCGCAGCACCGGGGCGGGCAGCAGGCTGTTCATCTTGTGCACAATCTCGTTGGTCTGCTCAATCATCGGCAGCTGGTCGTCGCCGACGGGCACGCATTCGGCCTTGAACGCGGTGATGTCCGCCGCCTGGCTGATGGGGTAGGCCATAAACCCGACCGGCAGCGAACGGGCGAAGCCCTTCTGCGCAATCTCGTTTTTGACCGTCGGGTTACGCTCCACGCGGGCGACGGTGACGATGTTCATATACAGCATCGTCAGCTCGGCGAGGGCGGGCAGGGCGGACTGCAGACAGATCGTGGTCAGGCTCGGGTCGATGCCCGCGGCGAGGTAGTCGGCCAGCACTTCGGGAATGTTGTCGCGGATCTTCTGCGGGTTGCTGCCGTTGTCGGTCAGCCCCTGCAGGTCGGCAATCAGCACAAACTGGTTGTGCGTCTGCTGCAGCGCCACGCGCTGGCGCAGCGATCCGACGAAGTGGCCAAGGTGCAGCGGGCCGGTTGGGCGATCGCCGGTGAGGATGGTTTGCGTGTTCATAAAGACTCCTTAATGTGCAGTTGCCGAAAGGGGTCTTAGAAATGTGAAAGCCGCCTTTCGGCGGCTATCTGAAAATGGGGAAAACTACTCCGTGCCGCCTTTAAGAAGGCAGCCACCAGCGGTTTACGGTGAGCACGGCGTGGTTTATGTTCATCTCTTTACCGTATCACGTCCGGCGCGAAAAACAAAAGGGCACGTCATGCTGCAATCACTCAACCACCTGACCCTCGCGGTCAGCGACCTGCAAAAAAGCGTCACCTTCTGGCACGCGCTGCTGGGGCTGACCCTGCACGCCCGCTGGAATACCGGGGCCTATCTCACCTGCGGCGAACTGTGGGTCTGCCTGTCGTACGACGAGGCGCGCCGGTACGTGCCGCCGCAGGAGAGCGACTACACCCACTACGCGTTTACCGTGGCGGAAGAGGATTTTGAACCGTTCTCGCAAAGGCTGGAGCAGGCGGGCGTCACCGTCTGGAAGCAGAACAAAAGCGAGGGGGCGTCGTTCTATTTTCTCGACCCGGACGGGCACAAGCTGGAGCTGCACGTGGGCAGCCTCGCCGCGCGGCTGGCGGCGTGTCGCGAGAAGCCCTACGCGGGTATGGTGTTTACCTCAGACGAGGCTTGAGGCGCGTACCTTCAGCCTGCCCGCCAGCGTCACGTGCGTGGCGGCATCTTCCTGATTGCACAGGTACTCCACCGCCAGCCGTCCCAGCTCGCTGTAGGGCAGCTGGATACTGGTCAGCGGCGGGGTGAGCTGCTCGGAGATCTTCTGGTCGTCGTAGCCCGCCAGCAGCATATCCTGCGGGATGCGCACGCCGTTCACCGCGAGCGCCTGATAGCAGCCAATCGCCAGCCAGTCGCTGGCGCAGAAGATGGCGTCCGGGCGCTCGGCCAGTTCAAGCAGCGAAGCCGTCGCGGTAAAGGACTCGCTGAACTGCCAGTTGGTCTGGCGCACCAGGCCGTCGTCGCACGCGAGTCCGGCCTGCTGCAGCGCCGCCTGGTAGCCTGCCAGACGCTGGCGCGAGGCCTCCATCCAGCTCTCGCCGGTGATGTGGGCGATGCGCGTGGCCCCGCAGGCGATGAGGTGTTTCGTCACCTGGAAGGCGTTGGCGTAGTCGTCCGGGATAAACGACGGCAGCAGCGGCGAGCCGGGGTCGCGCTGGTTGAGCAGCACCAGCGGGATGCGGGTGCAGTCCTGGAATGCCGTCATGTCCACCAGCGTGGTGACCGGTGAGGCGAGGACAATCCCGATGCAGTTGCGCTTCTCCAGCTGGCGGATGATGTTCAGCGCCAGCTCGATGTCGTCGCCGTAGTCGTAGACGGTGAGCAACGTCTCATTGCGCCACGCGGCCTCCCGCGCCTGGCTGATGGCGTCGATAAACGGGTCGAAGCTCTGCATGGAGCTCACCAGCAGGGCGATCTCTTCCTGGTTGCGCGGGGCGTGTACGGCGGGGAGGCGGTCGTAGCCGAGCTCGGTAGCCACGTTAATCACCCGCTGGCGGGTATCGTCGCTGAGCTTGATGTTGCGGGACTGGTTAAGCACCAGCGATACCGTCGCCTGCGACACCCCTGCCGCTCGCGCAATATCGTTCATCGTCACTTTCGTTTTTCGCTTCATCCGTCCTCTCCCTTTCGCGAATTCGCATCATACCCTAACCGCACGCTTTAGCGCCGTCGATCACGTTTCTCATTCATCGAAGCGTGAACTTTGTGAGGGGCGTCGCTTTTCTCAACGCCGTGATTTGCGCATTTATCCCGCAGCTAATATTTATTAGCTAAATATTATCAGTAAGAGGACGCGTAATGAAAGAGCAGTGGAGCAGGGAGCAGGCACAGGCGTGGTATCAGCAAAAAGGCTGGCTGTGCGGGTTTAACTATCTGCCGTCGACGGCGGTGAACTGGACCGATATCTGGCAGGAGGAGACCTTCGATGCCGCTACCATCGAGCGCGAGCTGGGCTGGGCGGCGGAGGCGGGCTACAACACCCTGCGCATCAACCTGCCGTTTATCGTCTGGGAGCACGACCGCGACGGGCTGATGGCGCGCATCGACCGCTTTTTGACGATTGCTGACGGCCACGGGTTCAGCACCATGCTGACCCTGATGGACGACTGCGGCTTCTCCGGCGACGAGCCGTACCTCGGCCCGCAAAAGCCGCCGGTGCCGGGCAAACACAACAGCCAGGCGGCGGCGAGCCCGGGGCGCGACAAGGTGTGCGATCCCGACTGCTGGGCAGACATTGAGCGCTATATCCGCGACGTTGTGCGCCAGTTCCGCGACGATAAGCGCGTGCTGTTGTGGGATCTCTACAACGAGCCGGGCAACCGCGGCATTTTCGCGACGGGCACGCAGGAGGTGCAGTACGACGCGAAGCTGGAGACCTGCGCCCATAAGCTTATGAAGCTCGCATTCCAGTGGGTGCGTGAAGAAGACCCGACCCAGCCGCTCACCGTCTGCGCGTGGCGTCTGCCGCCGGAAGAGGAGGGCGAGACGTTCTTCCAGCATCCGCTGGACCAGACCGCGCTGGCGCTCTCGGACGTGGTGAGCTTCCACGCCTACACCCACACCGGGCGCATGACGGCGATTATTCAGCAACTGCAAAAGCTTGGTCGCCCGCTGTTCTGCACCGAATGGCTGGCGCGGCACGTGGGCAGCACGATGGAAGAGCAGCTTCCGCTGATGTACGCGGCGAAGGTCGCGCCGTACCAGTGGGGGCTGGTGCGCGGCAAAACCCAGACGTGGCTGCCGTGGCCGGTGGTGATGAAGGAGTCCACGGACTACTGCCGCCTCTGGTTCCACGACGTATTTGAGGAGAACGGCATTCCGTTCTCGCGCCGTGAAATCGCCCTGATGCAGCAGCTGCGCAAGATCGCCCCGCAGGCGCAGGACTAATAATATCGACCCGGCGGCCGACCGCCGGGCAACCAGGCAGGCATATAACAATGGCAATGACAATGAAAATACCGTCTCGCGAGCTGTGGTCTTATTTTGGCTATGGTTTAGGTCAGTGTTTTAGCTTTGGTTTAGTGGGTTCGTTTATTAACTATTTTTACACCGACGTGCTGGGGATCTCGGCGCTGGCGGCCAGTACCATCTTCCTGATTGCCCGCGCGTGGGACGCGGTTCACGATCCGCTGTTTGCCAGCATTATGGACACCATTAACAGCCGGTTCGGCAAGTTTCGCCACTTTTTGCTGATCGCGCCGCTGCTGATCACCGGCGTCACGCTGCTGTCGTTCTATAAAATCGAAGCGGACATGACCACCAAAATCCTCTACGCCGGGGTGACCTACATCCTGTGGGGGACGCTGTACGCCATCTCCGATATCCCGTTCTGGTCGATGTCGTCGGTGATGACCAACGACTCCGCCCAGCGCACCCGCGCGGTGACGGCGGCGATGCTCGGGGTGAACGCCGGGATTGCCTGCGCCAACATCTTCTTCCCGAAGCTGGCGGCGTTCTTCGCCCAGTACAGCAACGATAAAGGCTACTTTATGGCGGCGCTGGTGATGATGCTGGTGGGCCTGCCGCTGATGCTCAACGGCTTTATGCAGATCAAAGAGCGCGTGCCGCCGAGCCCGGAGAAGGTGACCATCCGCGACACCTTCCACAACCTGCGCCAGAACAAGCCGCTGTTTATCGTCCTGCTGTCGTTCTTCTTCTGTGTGTTCCACAACGTGGCGGGCGGGCTGTATATCTACTTCTTTATCAACAACCTGGGCGACGGCAGCCTGCAGATGGCGATTGGCGTGATGGGAATAGTCGCGGCGGTGCTGTGCCTGGTCGCCCCGATGCTGACGCGCCGGATGCAGAAGCGAAAGCTGTTTATGATCCTCTGCGGGCTGGACGTGGCGGTGCGCGTGGTGATGTGGTTTGTCGGCTATCAGCAGGTGACGATGCTGTTTATTCTGCTCGGCCTGAGCACGCTGTTCGTGATGATGACCAACATCCTCACCTCGTCGATGATTGCCGACACCATCGAGTACGCGGAGTACCACACCCACAAGCGCTGCGCGGCGATCACCTTCTCCGGGCAGACCTTTACCGGCAAGATGTCGGTAGCGGTGGGCGGCGGGTTAATCGGCGTGTTTCTGACGATGATCGGCTACGTGCCGCAGGCGCAAATTCAGAGCGAGAGCGTGCTGTCGGGGCTGTTCTTCGGGATTTGCCTGCTGCCGGCAATAGGGTCGCTGATCCGAATGGGCTTTATGTCGCGCTTTACCTTTACCGAGGAGAAGCACGCGGAGATTTGTCGGCTGCTGGCGGAGCGGAACGCGTCTGCGAAAGCGCCGGGTGGCGGCTGCGCCTTACCCGGCCTACAGGACCAGCCCTTGTAGGCCTGATAAGCGAAGCGCCATCAGGCTTCGCATTTAAAGAGTTAAAGCGACTTCACAAACGCCAGCAGATCTTCGTTGAGCTGGTCCTGGTGGGTCAGCGCGAAACCGTGCGGCGCGTTGTCGTACACCTTCAGCGTGGCGTTTTTGATCATCTCTGCCGCCAGCTTGCCGGTGCTTTCAAACGGCACGATCTGGTCGTTGCTGCCGTGAATAACCAGCGTCGGCACGTCGATTTTCGCCATATCCGGGCGGAAGTCGGTTTCGCCGAACGCGGTCACGCAGTCGATGGTGCCCTTCAGGGACGCCAGCAGGGCGATGTTCAGCGTCTGGGTCAGGGCACCGGCGGAAACGGTCTGCCCGGCGTTGATGCCGTAGAACGGGGTGGCGAAGTCGCTGATGAACTGGGCGCGATCTTTGCGCAGCCCGTCGCGAATGCCGTCGAACACGCTCTGATCCACACCCTGCGGGAAGGTCTCAGATTTACCAAAGATCGGCGTGACCGCGCCCAGCAGCGCCAGACCGGCCACGCGCGCGCTGCCGTAGTTGTTGATGTAGCGCGTCACGTCGCCGCCGCCCATGGAGAAGCCCACCAGCGTCACGTCCTGGAGGTCCAGGGTGGTGATCAGGTCGTTGATGTCGGACGCAAAGGTGTCGTAGTCGTAGCCGTTCCACGGCTGATCCGAGCGGCCAAAGCCGCGACGGTCAAAGGCGATGGCGCGGAAGCCGCGCTCGGCCAGGTAGTTCAGCTGGCTGTCCCACATGTCGCCGTCCAGCGGCCAGCCGTGGCTGAAGAGAACCGGTTTGCCCGCGCCGCCGTCCTTGTAGTAAATCTGCGTGCCGTCTTTTGCCTTAAACGTTGCCATAGTGTGTTCCTGTACAGGTGATGGTTAGGGTTATACCGGCGCGACCAGATAGCGAATAGCCGGTGATGTTGTGCCCTGATGAAAAGCCAGAACGCGGCTCTGCAGCAGGAGGTCATTCATGGTGTGGCGCTCCTGCTGGCGCAGATGCTCAATCCAGGAGCCCATCAGGAAGGTCTCGATAAACAGGCCGGGGCGCTCGATATCCTCGTACACCGCCCAGCTCATCGCCCCGGCGCGGCGGCGTACCCGGCGCAGCTCGTGGACCGCCTGCAAAAACGCTTTCGCGTTGTGCGGGTCAATGATGTACTCGTGCGAGACCAGCACCGGGCCGCGCTCGTTCGGCAGGTCGATCTCCACGCCGTCCAGCGGCTGGCCGCTCAGGTCGAGGTTCAATTCCGGGTCTTTCTCCAGCTTCCAGCGGAACACGGTGGCGCTTGCCAGCACCATCCCCAGCGTGGCGACCACCAGCGCGGTCGGGGTGCCGAACTGCGACGCGATCTGCCCCCAGATGGCGCTGCCCGTGGTCATCGAGCCGAAGAACACCGTCAGGTAGACCGCGAGCGCGCGGGCCTTCACCCAGCGGGCGGCGCTGCGCTGGGCGCCGAGATTGAGGGTAGAGAGCACCGCAATCCACGCGAAGCCGGTGAAGAACTCAAACAGGTTGAGCAGCCAGACGTGGCGCACGAACGCCAGCGCCAGCATGGTGAGGGCAAAGACCAGGCTGGCGGCCACCATCAGCCGGTCGGCGTTCAGCCGCTGGCGCAGGCGCGGCAGCAGGATGGCCCCGGCAATGGCGCCCAGGCCAATGCACGCCAGCATCACGCCGTAGCCCGCCGGGCCTAAGCCCAGCTCGCGGCGCGCCACCAGCGGCAGCAGCGCCCAGCCCGCGCTGCCGAAAACGAAGAAGGCCACGGTGCGTACCAGTACGTTGCGCAGCACCGGGGCGGCGTGCACGTAGCGAATGCCGGAGCGCACCGCGGAGAAGAAGTGCTCCGGCGGCAGACGCTGCACGGACGGCGCCGGACGCCAGCGCCACAGCACCCACGCCACGCCGACCACGGACAGCGCGTTCAGGGCAAACACCATCCACGGCCCGGCGAGCGAAAGCAGAAAACCGCCCAGCGCGGGGCCAATCGCCCGGCTGATGTTCACCCCGAGCGAGTTCAGCGCCACGGCGGCGCCCAGCTCCGGCTTGCTCACCAGATCGGGCACCACGGCCTGGAACGGCGGCGAGCTCATCGCCGCGCCCACGCTCAGCAGAAACGTCGCCACCAGCAGCACGGCGGGGGTGACGTGTCCGGTGAAGGAGAGCGCCGTCAGCCCGGCGGCGGCGATGAACACCCACAGCTGGGAGAAGAGCAGGTATTTACGTCGGTCGACGATGTCCGCCATCACCCCGGACGGCAGGGCAAAGAGGAACATCGGCAGGCTGCTGGCCGCCTGCACCAGCGCGATATCCAGCGGGTCGGCGCTCAGGGTCAGCATGCTCCAGTTGATGCCGACGTCGCTCATCCATGAGCCGACGTTAGAGACCACCGTGGCGATCCACAGCATGCGGAACACCGGCTGGCTCAGCGGCTGCCAGGGTGAAACCGTCGGTGCGGGCGTCGTCTCGACGTGTGCGTCGCGAACGTCGTTAACCTGGGTCATGCGAACCTCTCCGTTGCCTTACGCTGCAGCCGCCACTGGCCCGGCCCGGTGAGGGCGAGAGTGGTGAAGATAATCAGCAGCAGCCAGCCAAATTGCCCTTCGGCAATCGACCAGTTCGGGTGGACCGCCAGCATCGCCACCAGCAGCACGGCGATAATCGGCAGGCACGCCAGGCGGGTCTAGACGCCCGCAATGATCAACAGCGGGCAGATCACCTCGGCGACAATCGCCGGGATCAGGCTGGCGTAAGGCCCGAAGCCGAACGGATCTTCAATACGCGTCAGCTCTTCGCTGAAGTGCAGCACCTTCGGCAGGCCGTGCACGTAGAGCAGCAGCAGGCTGCCGGTCAGGCGCAGGAAGAACAGCCCCAGGTCGATCCGGGGCGGCATAGTGGTGTTTTTCATCAGAATGCAAAGCAGCTGCAGCCCAGCGCCCCCCAGAAAGCGTTATCGTCGGACACCGGCATCGCTGACGTGCGGGCGAAGTCATGCTGGTGGCTGTGAACCCCGCACGGCCCGCTGCAGTGGTGGACGGCGCTCATACCCACGCGGGCGGCCTGCGGCGGCGCGCTGCGGTAGTGGCCCGGCACCTTGACCACCGGGGACCACTCGGGCAGGACCGGGATGGCCGGCGGCGCGAGCGGGCCGAAGTTGCCCGCGGCATAGACGATATCGCCGTTGACCACCGTGAGAACGGATTCGATGCCCTTGATCTCCTCTTCCGGCACGCGGAAGTAGTCTTTGCTCAGCACCGCCAGGTCGGCGAGCTGGCCGACCTTGATCTGCCCCTTCTGATTCTGCTCGCTGGAGAACCACGCGCTGCCCTGGGTCCAGAGCATCAGGGCCGTATCGCGGTCCAGACGGGCGCTGTGATCGTACATCTGCATCCCGCCAACGGTGCGGCCAGAGACCAGCCAGTAGAGCGCGGTCCACGGGTTGTAGCTCGCCACGCGGGTGGCATCCGTTCCCAGGCCCACCGGTACGCCGGTCTCGAGCATTTTCGCCACCGGCGGCGTGTGGCGGGTGGCTTCGATGCCGTAACGCTCGGCAAAGTATTCCCCCTGGAAGGCCATGCGGTGCTGGACGGCAATGCCGCCGCCGAGCGCTTTGATGCGGTCGATGTTGGCCTGTGACACGGTTTCCGCGTGGTCGAAGAACCAGTGCAGGCCGTTGAACGGAATGTCGCGGTTTACCTTCTCGAACACGTCCAGCATGCGGCTGATGGATTCGTTATAGGTGGCGTGTAGGCGGAACGGCCAGCGGTGCTCCACCAGATGGCGTACCACGCGCTCCAGCTCGTCCTCCATGCCCGGCGCGAGATCCGGGCGCGGCTCGAGGAAATCTTCAAAATCGGCGGCGGAGAAGACCAGCATCTCGCCCGCGCCGTTGTGGCGGAAGAAGTCGCTGCCCTGGCCCGGCGTGAGCATGTCGGTCCATTTTTCAAAGTCTTCCAGCTCGTGGCCCGGACGCTGGGTAAAGAGGTTGTAGGCGATGCGGATGGTCATCTGCTTTTTCGCGTGCAGCTCGGCGATCACCTCGTAATCTTCCGGGTAGTTCTGGAAGCCGCCGCCCGCGTCGATGGCGCTGGTCAGCCCCAGACGGTTCAGCTCGCGCATAAACTGACGGGTGGAGTTAACCTGCTGCTCCAGCGGCAGCTTCGGCCCTTTGGCCAGCGTGGCGTAGAGGATCATGGCGTTCGGACGGGCGATCAGCATCCCGGTCGGGTTGCCGTTGGCGTCGCGTTGGATCTCCCCGCCCGGCGGGTTTGGCGTGTCTTTGGTGTAGCCGACCACCTTCAGCGCGGCGCGGTTAAGCAGGGCGCGGTCGTACAGGTGCAGGATGAAGACCGGGGTATCCGGCGCGGCGTCGTTAATTTCGTCGAGGGTCGGCATGCGGCGCTCGGCAAACTGGAACTCGGTCCAGCCGCCGACTACGCGCACCCATTGCGGCGACGGGGTGCGCAGCGCCTGCTCTTTCAGCATCCGCAGGGCGTCGGCCAGGGAGGGCACGCCTTCCCAGCGCAGCTCGAGGTTGTAGTTCAGCCCGCCGCGGATCAGGTGCAGGTGCGAGTCGTTGAGGCCGGGGATGGCGGTGTGGCCTTTCAAATCCACCACTTTGGTGCCGTCGCCGTGGTGCTGCATCACCTCGGCGACGGTACCCACTTCCAGAAATTTTCCGTCGCGCACGGCAACGGCTTCCGCGACAGGATTCTCGCGATCGACGGTGTGAAACTGGCCGTTAACCAGAATGAGATCGGCTTTACCTGGGGTATCCATAACTGCTCCTGACTGAGAGGGGAATGGTCAGGATTATGGGAACCGGTTTCGGCAAAGATCCAGTTATACAATAGGATAGGTATACCAAAGTATAACTATACCTAAGGTTAACTATACGAAGAGATAATTACGCGCGGAGAGGGAAAACCGCAGGATGAGGGTGACTTTATCGTCGCGGCGCTCGCGGCGATTTCTACCCTTAACCACTGGAAAATGCTATGACCTCTTCAAAGCTCGAAGTGTTAACCCCTGCGAACTGTCAGATCATCTTTATCGATCACCAGCCTCAGATGGCGTTTGGCGTGCAGTCGATTGACCGCCAGGTGCTGAAAAACAACACCGTGGCGCTGGCGAAAGCGGCTAAGGTGTTCAACATCCCGACCATCATCACCACCGTAGAGACCGAAAGCTTCTCCGGTAACACCTATCCTGAGCTGCTGGACGTGTTCCCGGGTCAGGACATTCTGGAGCGCACCTCCATGAACTCCTGGGACGACCAGAAGGTGCGCGACGCGCTGAAGGCCAACGGCAAGAAGAAGGTCGTGGTTGCCGGTCTGTGGACCGAAGTGTGCAACAACAGCTTTGCCCTGTGCGCGATGCTGGAAGGCGACTACGAAATTTATATGGTGGCGGACGCGTCCGGCGGTACCTCCAAAGAAGCCCACGACTACGCGATGCAGCGCATGATCCAGGCGGGCGTGATCCCGGTAACCTGGCAGCAGGTAATGCTGGAGTGGCAGCGCGACTGGGCGCGTAAAGAGACCTACACCGCGGTGATGGACATCGTGCGCGAGCACTCCGGCGCGTACGGCATGGGCGTGGATTACGCCTACACCATGGTGCACAAAGCGCCGTCTCGCCAGAAGAGCGAGCACCGCACCTTAGCGCCGGTTCCGGCTCGCTAAGTCCCGTCGGCGGGCTGGTCCCTCATCCGGCTCGCCGCTGCCTCTTTCTCTGGAGTTCACGATGAGTACTGGGCTGATATCCCTTGCGGCAGGCGTGTTGATTGGCCTGATGTATGCCGTGCTGAAGGTGCGCTCCCCCGCGCCGCCCGCGCTGGCGCTGATTGGTCTGCTGGGGATGCTGGCGGGTGAACAGGCGACGCGCCATCTCTTATCCCGCGACGGCGCCCCACCTCCTCAGGTGACCGTTCCGCAGGCGGCATCGCAGACGGGAGCGTCATCATGAAAGCATGGATAATTTCGCTGGTGTGCGGCGTGGTTGCTGGGGTAATTTACGCTCTGCTCGACGTCCATTCCCCGGCACCGCCGGTTGTCGCCCTGCTTGGCCTGTTTGGCATGCTGGTGGGTGAACAGCTCATCCCGGTGGGACGACGTTTACTGAGTCGCGAACCGCTCACCCTCGCCTGGTTTCGTCACGAATGCGTACCGAAAATCAGCGGCACGGCGCCCCCTGCGCCCGCGAAGGACCCTCGCGACGTTAAATGACTGGTTAGAGGAATAACAGCATGACGCTGCCGTGGCGCATTGCCATCATTGATGACGAACGTTCCGTCCGCAGCGGGTTGAGTAATCTCCTGGAGTCGGAAGGCTATTCAACCGACACGTTTGATTCGGCAGAGGTATTTCTGAGCCATCCGCTTGCCCTGTCCGGCGCGGCGCTGGTGATCACCGATATCAAGCTCCGGGGCATGAGCGGCCTTGAGCTGTTTGACAAGCTGCGGCTGCTGGCCGTACCGCCTCCGCCCGTGCTTTTTATCTCCGGTCATGCTGATGAAAATATGCAGCGGTACGCTCTCGGTCTGGGCGCCGCTGCTTTTTTGCGTAAGCCCATTAACATCGATATTCTGCTGGATCATATCCAGCGGGAGCTGGCCCGCCGACAATAAGGATCGCGGATGAACGAAAACGAGCAGCCTGCATTCTGGCCCGCCCAGGGGAATCTTCACCAGGGGCGGGTTTTTGTCCTTAAAGAGGATGTGATTTTTACCGTGCTGGCGCAGGAGGGCGGAATCGCCTGGATGCACGCGCGACATCCTCATTCCGGCGGCTCGTTCATTATCGCTACCGCGGTGAGCGACGAAGAGGAAGAGCGGGCTACCCGGCTGCTCAAAAACGAGTTTGCGCTGCGCGATATGCTGCAGGACAGCTGGGCCATTCGCGCCGTCGCCTCCACCCAGTACCGGGGGCGCTTCGCGCTGGTGTACGCCCCGTTTTCCTTTGAGCTGCTGGCGCGGCGCGCGGGCAGGGCGATCTCGGGGATCGCGCGCTTTATCGAGCTGGCGATCCAGATCTGCGTCCCTCTGCGCCAGATGCATCTGCAAAACCTGATCCACGGCGATATCAAGCCCGGCAGCATTTTTGTTCAGCACGATGCCACCTGCCGTCTGGGCAGCTTTGGCCTTTCCTGCACGCTCTCCGATGCTTTCTCCCAGACCCGGCTTGCCGTTTCGGGCGGTACGCCTGCGTGGATGTCGCCGGAACACACCTCCCGCACCCAGCGTCCCGTGGATAACCGCAGCGATCTCTACAGCCTCGGCATGGTGCTGTATGAACTCCTGACCGGCCGCCTGCCGTTTGAGCTGGGAGAGGACGACCAGACCAACTGGGCGCATTACCACATCGCCTCGGCGCCGCTGGCCCCGGACGCGATACGCCCGGACGTGCCGGGGATGCTGTCGACCATCATCCTGAAGCTGCTGGAAAAGCACCCCGATAACCGCTACCAGACGGTCGACGGGCTGATTGCCGACCTCCGCCGCTGCCAGGCGACGCTGACCTGCGAGGGCGACATCGTCGCCTTTACCCCCGGCCAGCAGGACCGTACCCCGGCGATCCATCTGGCGGACTCCCTGTTCGCGACCCATCCGCAGGCGAACGACGTCATTGCCGCGTTTGAGCGGGTGGGGCAGAACCGCGTGCCGGAGCTGGTGACCATCGGCGGGCCGTCGGGGATCGGCAAATCCTCGATCATTGCGACGGCGCTCAAAACGCTGCAGCAGCGCACGGTGCTGCTGGCGGTGGGCAAAGTCGATCAGTTTTCACCGTCGCTGCCCTACGGCGTATTAAGCTCCGCGTTCCGCACCCTGACGCTGCACCTGCTGGGGCTGCCGGCAGACGAGGTGGCGAAGTGGAAAATCCGCCTCTCGCGCGCCCTGGAAGGCTATGAAGAACTGGCCGTCAGCCTGGTGCCCGAGCTGGGCCTGCTGCTGGAGAGCAAGCCGCGCTTCTCGGCGGATACGTTTTCTATTGATGCCCGGGCGCGATTCAGCCATATGGTGCTGGCGCTGGTGAAAACCTTTGCCTCGCAGGGCTGCCCGCTGGTGCTGGTGCTGGACGATCTTCAGTGGAGCGATGCCGCCAGCCTGCAAACGCTCAACGCTCTGCTGGTGAACTGCGGCGCCATCCCGCTGCTGGTGGTTGTCGCTCACCGCGATATCGGCTCGTTGTCCGACCCCACGCTGCAACAGCAGCTGGCGAGCCTGCCGGAGGCGGCACAGCACGCGAGCGAGATTGTCCCGCAGGCCCTCTCGGTTAAAGCCGTGGCGCGCTGGCTGGCAACGGTGTTTCGCACCCGCAGCGCGGCGACGACCGACCTCGCCACCCTGATCCACGAGAAGACGGGCGGCAACCCGCTTTTTGTGCATGAATTTTTCCGCCGCATCGTCGACGACGGGCTGGTGGTGCATAACAAATACCAGGACAAGTGGCATTACGATCTGCAGGCGATCCGCGCCCGGCATTACACCGAAAACGTGGTCACCCTGGTGCTGGAGCAGCTCGAAGAGCTGCCCGACGAGACGCGCCGCCTGCTGGGCAGCATCGCCTGTCTCGGCGGCACGGGCGAGATGGAGATGATGTGCCGCGTGGTCGGCATGTCGATGGCGGAAATGCGCTATGCGCTGCACCCGGCGGTGATGGCGCAGCTTATCGTGCTGACGGAGAAAGCGTACTCCTTCACCCACGACCGGGTGCAGGAGGCCGCCTTTGCGCTGTTGGATCGGCATGAGAAAAGCCATCTTCACCTGACCACCGCCAGCCTGCTGGCCGACGCCGCGCGCCAGGCGGCGGGGAATGAGCTGCTGTTCCGCGCCGTACATCACGTCACGGCCGCGCTGGACAGCATCCAGCCCGCCCCGCAGCGCCAGAGGTTCCGCGAGCTGAGCCTGCTGGCCGCGCGACGCGCGAAGCGTTCGGGAGATTATCTTTCGGCGCTGAGCTATATCCAGACCGCCAGAGCGCTGGGCAACGCCGGGACGGTGTCGGACTTTATGCTCGATATCGAAGAGGCGGGCTGCGAGTTTGCGCTGGGGCACCTGGAGCGGACCCGCGAGCTGTGTGACGCCATCCTCGGCTGCCCCGGCGGGCTGACCGAAAAAGCGCTGGCGGCCAACCTGCTGGTGGAAGTCTACATTCGCCAGTCGGACAGCCGTCTGGCGCTGGAGGCGGCGCTCTGCTGGCTGGGGGTGTTTGGCATCCAGATTGGCCGCTATCCGGAAGATGCCGACTGCGACGAGGCCTGGGAACGCTTTTGCAACCGCGCAAATGACGCGCCGCAACATCTCTTTGCCCCGCTCTCGCGGATGGAGAACCCGGAAACCGAAGCGGTGATGAACCTGCTCTACAGCGCCAGCATTTGCGCCAGCTTCATCTGCCCGCGCCTGCATTTCTTACTGCTCTGCCGCATGATGCACCTGACCCTCGACCACGGCATCACCGGCGCCTCCACCACGGCGATGGCCTGGTTTGGCGTGCTGATGGGCCACCGCTACGCCGAGTATCGCCTCGGGTTTCAGTACGGCACGCTGGCCCGCGAGCTGGTGACCCGCCACGGCTACGATGCCTTTGAAGCCAAGACCCTGCTGCCGCTCGACCAGCTCAGCGTCTGGACCCAGCCTTTGTCGTTCACCATCGAGTGCGCGAAAGCCTGCTTCAGCGCGGCGGTCACCCACGGGGATATGACGATGGCCTGCTTTGCGGCCTGCCACCAGGTGATCAACTTCCTCTCGCGGGGCGATCACCTGGACGGGGTGCTGACCAGCATCGATCGCGGCCTGGCGTTCGTGCGTAAAACCCACTTCCAGGACGTGGAAAGCATTTTGATGGTGCAGCGCGGCTACGTTGAGTTCCTGCGCACGCCGGTCATCGGCACCTGGACCGCGTCGCAGGTCTTGCCCGAGGCGCTGCTTCCCGCGTCGCCGGAGCAGGCCCCGGAGCAGACCTCCACCATGCTGTTCTGGTACTGGCTCTATCGCGGCATGGCGCACTTTACCTGTGGCGAGTACGCCGACGCGCAGGCGGATCTGGAGATGGCGGGGTGGTACGCGTGGTCCGCGCCGGGGCACATCCATCTGCTGGATTACCATCTCTACAGCGCCCTGGCGCTCTCCCGTCAGTTGACGCCGGAGACCTTCTCGGCGAACCATCGCCGCAGCATTCACGCCCATTACGACAAAATCGCCCTCTGGGCGCGCATTAATCCCGGCACGTTCGCGGATAAAGAGGCGCTTATCTACGCCGAAATCGTGCGTCTGGACGGGATGAACAGCATCGCACTTGAGCAGTATGAGAAGGCGGTCCGGCTCTCCCGCGAGGGCGGATTTAATCCGATTAACGCCCTGGCCCACGAGCTGGCAGGGCGCTTTGCGCTCGCCTGCGGCTACCCGACCGCCTCAGACGCACACTTCCGTGGCGCCATTGCCGCCTGGGGTCGGGCGGGCGCGCAGGCCAAAGTGCGCCAGCTGGAGCAGGATTTCCCGCACCTGCTGGCCTCCGGGCAGGCGAGCGCCTATGACACGGTAGCGTTCGCCCAGAACGAGACCATCCGCGATCTGCAGAGCGTGATCAAAGCCTCCCGCGCGCTGTCGGAAGAGATCAACCTTGAGCGCTTAATCGAAAACCTGATGACGATCCTCCTCGAACGCGCCGGGGCGCAGCGCGGCCTGCTGCTTCGCGTGAGCGATAGCCTCATTCCGGAGATCGAGGCCAGCGCCTGGACCAGCACCGACGGCGTGCGGGTGCGGATCCTGAAAGACGTGCCGACGGCGACCGACCTGCCGCTGTCGGTGCTCGCGGCGGTGATCCGCACCGGGCAGGAGATCCGCACCGGCAGGCCGGAGGAGTTTCACCCCTTCAGCCAGGACCCCTATCTGGTGACCTCGGGGGCGGCGGTGATGTGCGTCCCGATGTTCAAACAGGCGCGGCTGGTGGGCGTGCTGTACCTGGAAAACCGCCTGATGCCGGAAGTGTTTACCGCCGAGCACTCGCGCGTGGTCAGCCTGCTGGGCGCGCAGGCGGCGGTCTCCCTGGAGACGGCGCGGCTGTACGCCGAGCTGCTGGCGGAGAACATCCAGCGCCGCCGGGTGGAGAAAGAGCTGCGCGCCAGCCAGACCTCGCTGATGCTGGGCGAGCAGATCAGCCACACCGGCAGCTGGCGCTGGGAGCTGGAGCAGGATCTGATGTTTGTCTCGGACGAGTACGCCCGCATTCTCGGCCTGCCCGAGCAGCAAAAGACGATCTCCATGGCGGAGTTTTTGACCTTCGTCCATGAGGACGATTACGCCCGCATCAGCGCCATTGTTACCCAAAGCGTGCGCGACGGGCTCTCGATGCGCGCGGAGTTTCGCGTTAAGCGTCCCGACGGCTCAACGCGCTACATCCTCGGCATTGGCGATCCGGTGGGCGTGGGCAGCGAGGTGAACGAGTATTACGGCATCATCACCGATATCACCAGCCAGCGCGCCGCGGAGGATGCCATGCGGGTGGCGCAGGCGGATCTGGCGCGGGTGTCCCGAGCCACCACCGTCGGACAGCTGACCTCCTCCATCGCCCATGAGATCAACCAGCCGCTGATGTCGATCGTCTCGAACGCCGGAGCGAGCCTGCGCTGGCTCAACCGCGAGCCCGCCCGGCTGGATAAAGTGCGGGAAGGGCTGGAAGAGATCGCCGCCGAAGGCGCGCGGGCGGGGGAGATCATTCGCAGCATTCAGTCCCTGACGCGCAAGCAGGATCCCACCTTCTCGCGCATCGACATGCACTCCCTGATCCACCATATCATCACGCTTTCGCGCAGCGAGCTGGAGCAGCGACACATAAGCGTTGATTATCTGTTGAACGCCAGCGACAGCTTTATCTCCGGCGATAGCGTGCAGATCCAGCAGGTGCTGTTGAATCTGGTGATGAACGCGGTTGAGGCGATGGCCGAGGTGAAGGAGCGTGCCAGCACCATCACCCTCAGCACCAGCAACGCGGACGGGAAGGTGATCGTTGAGATCGCCGACACCGGCAGCGGCATTGAGCCCGAGCGGCTGGAGCAGATTTTTGACTCGTTCTATTCCACCAAGCCGCAGGGAATGGGGATGGGGCTGACCATCAGCGCCAGCATTATCGAGCGCCACTGCGGGAAGCTAAGCGCGCGCCGCCGGGAGCCGCACGGCACGGTATTTGCCTTCGCGCTGCCGCTGGCCGCGCAGGAAGCGTAAACGTTACTCCGCGGGCTGGCTTTTGGTCAGGCGCTCAACGGCCCTGACCAGCTCGGCCACGGAGCGCACCTGCATTTTCTCCATCACGCGGCGGCGGTGCACCTTCACCGTGATCTCGCTGACGCCCAGCTCGGCGGCAATTTGCTTGTTCAGCATGCCGCTTATCGCCAGCGTCAGCACCTCGTGCTCGCGCGGCGTAAGGGACATGTGGCGCTGCTTCAGGGCGTAGTGCTCTTTATTGCGCTCGGCGTTGTTTTCCGCCAGCTGCAGTGCGGATTCGATGGCGTCGATCAGCGCGTTAGATTCGACGGGCTTGGTGAGGAATTCGTACGCGCCACCTTTGATGGCGAGCACCGACATCGGGATGGTGCCGTGGCCGGTGAGGAAAATAATCGGGATTTCGCGCCCGCTTTCCTTGAGGGCGTCTGCTACCTCAAAACCCGAAATGGCGGGCATTTGCATATCGAGGATCACGCACGACGGCAGATCCTCAAAGCGGTATTGCAGAAACGCTTCTGCCGATGAAAAGCCGATGGCGTTCAGGCCTGCCGATTCCAGCAGCCCGATCACGGACTGTCTGACGGCGTCATCGTCATCTACCACATACACAATGTGTTCCATTCACCGCCCCGGTGCTGATTGACATGTCGAGGATGCAAACAGTCACTACGGCGACGTAAGAGACTGTTTATGCTGCCTTTCATCTTAACACATTAACTATCATTATCATTTAACAATATGATAACCGTATGAAGTATAGCGAGCCGGGGCGGGGGCGGTGAAGGAACGAAACGCTGTTTTTATGCACCGACAAGCTCAATGCGGTTGCCGTCCGGGTCTGCGATCACCGCCTCATAAAAGCCGTCTCCGGTCAGGCGCGGAGCGCTGAGCAGCGTGCCGTTGGCCTGGGCTCGCTCGGCCATGCTGTCCACTTTTGCCTTGCTGCCGACATTGATGGCGATATGCGCCCAGCCGATAAACTCCGGGTGGGCAGGGGCGTCGGGCAGATCCGGTAGCGTCATCAGCTCGATGGTCGGACCGTCATCCAGCGTAATGAAGTGTGATTCAAACCCCGGACGATTTTTACTGACGTAGCGTTCGTTGCTGCGGCCATTAAAAACCGTTTCCCAGAACTGAACCTGGGCGTTCAGGCTGCGGGTCCAGAGTGCAACATGGGCAATATGCATAAGTTCCCTCGTGATGTGTCGGTGAGGACTTTCACCGGTAAAACAGGCTACACTCTGGTTTTGAGCGCGACAAGCTGAGGAAAAGACAATGCACTACACACTGAAAGAAAGCGACAAGGATAAAGCGGAAGGGTCAAACGGCGCGGGCGCTCTGCAGCAAAAACTGCTGGAGTCCCGTTCGATTGTGATCTCCGGTGAGATCAACCAGGAGCTGGCGCAGAAAGTGATCACCCAGATGATCCTGCTGCAAAGCGTCAGCAACGATCCGATCAAGCTGTACATCAACAGCCAGGGCGGCCACGTGGAAGCGGGCGACACCATCCACGACTTCATCAAATTCATTCGCCCGGAAGTGCACGTCATCGGCACCGGCTGGGTGGCGAGCGCCGGGATCACCATCTTCCTGGCCGCGAAAAAAGAGCACCGCTACTCGCTGCCAAATACCCGCTTTATGATCCACCAGCCGCTGGGCGGCGTGCGCGGTCAGGCGACGGATATTGAGATCGAAGCGCGCGAGATCATCCGCATGCTGGATCGCGTGAACAAGCTGATCGCTGACGCCACCGGCCAGCCGCTGGAAAAAGTGAAAAAAGACACCGACCGCAACTTCTGGATGTCCCCGGCGGAAGCGCTGGACTACGGCATCGTGGGCAAGCTGATCACCCATTATGACGAGCTGAAGCTGGACTAAGTTTTTACCGCCGTGTACGTGTCGGGTGGCGGCTACGCCTTACCCGACCTACACGCCCTCGTTTGACCCATGACAAGTTCCCCCTCTGCTTTCTTACCTATAATCGCGCCTGTTTCCCCTCTCACTGGTGCTACCCATGGCGTATCAACTGAACCTGAACTGGCCGGAATTTCTTGAGAAATACTGGCAAAAACAACCCGTTGTGCTGAAAAATGCCTTCCCGAATTTTGTCGATCCGATTACCCCGGACGAGCTGGCAGGGCTGGCGATGGAGCCGGAGGTCGATAGCCGTCTGGTGAGCCATTTCAACGGTAAATGGCAGGCCAGCAATGGCCCGTTTGAGCACTTCGACGATCTGGGCGAAACCGGCTGGTCGCTGCTGGCGCAGGCGGTGAACCACTGGCATATGCCCGCCGCAGAGCTGGTGCGTCCGTTCCGCGTTCTGCCGGACTGGCGTCTGGACGATCTGATGATCTCCTTCTCCGTGCCGGGCGGCGGCGTGGGTCCGCATATCGATCAGTACGACGTGTTTATCATTCAGGGGATGGGCAGCCGCCGCTGGCGCGTGGGCGACAAGCTGCCGATGCGTCAGTTCTGCCCGCATCCGGCGCTGCTGCATGTGGATCCGTTCGAGCCGATTATTGACGAAGATCTGGCCCCGGGCGATATCCTCTACATCCCGCCTGGATTCCCGCACGACGGCTTTACCCATGAAACGGCGCTCAACTACTCCGTCGGCTTCCGCGGGCCGAACGGCCGCGATCTGATCAGCAGCTTCGCCGACTACGCGCTGGAAAACGATCTGGGCGGCGAGCACTACAGCGATCCGGATCTGACCTGCCGCGAACACCCGGGCCGCGTGGAGCAGTACGAGCTCGATCGCATCCGTCAGATGATGATCGACATGATCGGCAAGCCGGACGATTTCACAAAATGGTTTGGCAGCTTTGTCTCCACGCCGCGCCACGAGCTGGATATCGCCGCCGCCGAGCCGCCGTACGCGCCGGAAGAGGTGCTGGATGCGCTACAGGGCGGCGAAACGCTGTCTCGCCTGAGCGGCCTGCGCGTGCTGAACATCAACGGCAGCTTCTTCATCAACAGCGAACAGCTGGAGACGGTAGACGCGAAGGCGGCGGATGCGCTGTGCCGCTACACCGAACTCGGCCAGGCCGAGCTGGGCGATGCGCTGAAAAACCCGGCGTTTGTAGAAGAGCTTACCGGGCTGATTAACCAGGGATACTGGTACTTCGACGAGTAGTGACGTTTACCGTCAATACGGCCTTAGCTTTCGGGTTAAGGCCGTTTTTTTCTGCTTTCCGCTGACATGTTCTGTCATTACCTGCGGTTATTCTTGTACTACCTAAAAAGAGAAGGGTTTTCATTGCAGTTTTTTCTGCAAATGCCGTTAACACCTATCAGGCACCCTTAATAATTACGCAATTAAAACTGAAAATAGCCTTCGGCTGGTAAGAGATAATGGGAAAATACAGAACAGATCAAGACCTGGAGCTACTTCGCTACTCAGACAACGAGATGCTGGAAGTATTGGTTAACTATCTCACCACGGATAAAGACGGGTCGACGCGTTACACTGAGTCCTTAACGGGTGAGAAAGCATTTCAGGATGCAGGTAAAAACTATAAGCAGGTTTGGCAACTCATCGGGGCGGAGCTACAACATTTCGGTGGCGATACCTTTGTTAACCTCTTCCGTGGTAACGGCGTGCTTTATAAAGTAATCCTGACGGACGTATGCAAGAAACTCTCCGTTAAAACCGATTTCTCTGCGGATACTGTCGATATTGAGCAGGCCCTTCTCGCAAAATTATTCACTGACTCCTGGGATAAAATGAATGAGGAAGAGCGCCGCAACATCCGTCGCGAACTCAAAATTGACGGGAATCTTGCTAGTGGTGCGGCACTGACGGCAATCATCACCGCAATCCGTATGGGCGGATTTATGTCCTACCAGGTGGCGATGATCGTAGCGAATGCCGTAGCGAAAGCGGTGCTGGGCAGGGGGTTGGCGCTGGCCGCCAATGCGGGACTGGTACGCGCGATTGGGATTTTTGCCGGTCCGATCGGCATGGCCATTACGGCGTTACTGACTATCCCGGCCATCAGCGGCCCGGCGTTTCGCGTTACGCTGCCTGCCGTGGTGCAAATTGCTGCCATGCGCCAGCAAATGCTAAACAAAGGTGGAGATTTCTTTTGATGAAGGAAACGTTGCTTACTATCGACTGGGTGAATGTGTACAAAGAGGTTCAAAGCGCGCTGGAAACCGGGCACGTCATTATTCGTGATGGGGTAGCGTACTGGCACGCCATGTCCGGTAAAAGCGGGATCGCTCAACACCTTCCGCTAAAAGAGGTGGTGCTGGAAACGGCCTCGATTGGCGACATCAAACAACTTATACAAATGGCACAGACCGTTCAGCTGGCTGCAGTCGGCGTCTCCACGGGGATCATCGTGGGGGCAATGGTGGTACAAACCATGTATTTGTCGAAAAAAATTGATCAACTGCAGCAGAGCATGGATCTGATCTCCGAAGATGTGCACGCGCAGAATGTTATTTTCTACATGGATAAACTGTCCCGCTACTTTGGCGTCGTGGAGTCTGCTCGCGTTATGTTGCTGGATCGCACGCTGGTGGATGAGACGCATGACGTTGCGGCACACCTCATTGTCCGAATGGGCAATGAACGCAACGAGGTTCTCTCGTTTATTGATAACTTGCTCTCCTTTGCCGATAAACTCAGCGACAGGCATTTAGAACAGGTTCTGGATTTCATTACTCTCATGCTCGATCTGGTGCCAAAAGCGATCTACATTGAGAGCCAACTTTGCGATCGCTACGGAAAATTCAGGCTGGCAGAGCACCTGATGCGCGAAAACTCACGCCGCTATGCTGCCACGCTGGAACATTATCGCCAGTGGTGTAATAGCAAAGTTAAGGAGAGCATCAGCGGTCGCGTTGAGCCACAGTCGCTTGCCTTTACCCGTAAGCAGGAAGATTTGCGTCTGTTATTTAAATCGGAAGATAACGCGCTACTGCTCCAGGAGCTGGTTTCCATCGCCCCCCTTCCTCTTAAAGCGTAATCATGATGATGCCTGGAACTTTTTCCAGGTATTCTTCTTATTTCTTGAAGCATATTTTTTTCTGACACATTTTGTCAGTCCCATCCTCTATTTTCTCTTCACTGACCAATATTGGTAGGTCTGCTCGAAACGGTAGGAAATATCATTGGAGTTTTCGACGCTCCTGCCGTTAACCAATATTGCACCAGCAACTTAATTCAAATTTCCTACAGCCCATAATGAGGTAATACATGGGAAGGTGCGAATAAGCGGGGAAATTCTTCTCGGCTGACTCAGTCATTTCATTTCTTCATGTTTGAGCCGATTTTTTCTCCCGTAAATGCCTTGAATCAGCCTATTTAGACCG
>NZ_VDAS01000034.1:0-31537 GCF_019584165.1 Enterobacter sp. EC_64 | reverse complement strand
CGCTTACTGCTGAATTCACTGTCGGCGAAGGTAAGTTGATGACTCATGATGAACCCTGTTCCATGGCTCCAGATGACAAACATGATCTCATATCAGGGACTTGTTCGCACCTTCCATAGACACTGTCATCGCATTTGATGTTTTTTAAGCAATGCCCTTAACTGATGGTAGGTCAAACCCAGCAGTTCAGCCGCCCGTTTCTGGTTGTATTTCGCCATCTTCAGGCTTTGCTCCAGCAGCTGTTTCTCCTGGTCGTGCTGGAACTGGCGCAAATCAAGGGGAAGAGCAGGGGCGTCGCCTGGAGATGCTGGTGGGGGCAAGGACGGGGCGCTGCGCTGAAAAGGATCGATAATAATGTTGTCCAGCTCCGTCTCGCTGCTGTCGTGGCGATAGACGGAACGCTCCACGACGTTTTTCAGCTCGCGGATATTGCCCGGCCAGTGGTACGCGAGCAGCGTCTCCCGTGCATAATCGCTGAAGCCGGGGAACAGCGGCAGTCCGAGCTCGCGGCACATCTGAATCGCAAACTGGTCTGCCAGCAGCATAATGTCGCTTCTTCGCTCGCGCAGCGGAGGAAGCTGCACGACGTCAAAGGCCAGGCGGTCGAGCAGGTCGGCACGGAATGTTTCCTCTGCCACCCTCTCCGGCAGGTTGGCATTCGTGGCGCACACCAGGCGCACGTTCACCTGGAGCGGCTGGCTACCGCCGACGCGCTCCAGCTCGCCGTATTCAATCACGCGCAGCAGTTTCTCCTGCACCAGCATGGGCGCGGTGGCCAGCTCATCAAGAAACAGCGTACCGCCGTCGGCGCGCTCAAAGCGTCCGGGATGGCGTTTCTGGGCGCCGGTAAACGCGCCCGCTTCATGGCCGAAGAGCTCGGTGTCGAGCAGGTTTTCATTCAGCGCCGCGCAGTTAAGGGAAATGAAGGGGCCGTCCCAGCGCCCGGATAAGTAGTGCAGACGGTTGGCGATGAGTTCCTTACCCGTACCGCGCTCGCCGATAATCAGCACCGGTTTATTGAGCGGCGCCAGGCGAGACACCTGTTCCAGCACTTCCAGAAAACTGTTTGCTTCGCCGAGTAAATTGTCTTTGTATCCGGGCATGATGAAATTAACCACTCCTTAGCGATATTCACCAGGTAAGAATAGTTCTTCACTGCATGAAAATCAACCATGGCCTGTTAAATCAATAAGATAAAAAGTTGGCACGGGAATTGTATTATCCATACAGCAGGGCATTGCCCGATAACAGAACTATGAGGAGTCAATTATGGGTATTTTTTCTCGTTTTGCCGACATCGTGAACGCCAACATCAACTCACTGCTGGAGAAAGCGGAAGATCCGCAGAAGCTGGTGCGTCTGATGATTCAGGAGATGGAAGACACGCTGGTTGAAGTCCGCTCTACCTCCGCCCGCGCGCTGGCTGAGAAAAAACAGCTTACGCGTCGTATTGAACAGGCCACCGTTCAACTGAACGAATGGCAGGAAAAAGCAGAACTCGCGCTGCGCAAAGACAAAGAGGATCTGGCCCGTGCGGCGCTGATCGAAAAACAGAAGCTGGCAGACATGGTCGCGACGCTCGAGCATGAAGTGACCCTGGTGGATGACACGCTCACCCGCATGAAGAAAGAGATTGGCGAGTTGGAAAACAAGCTGAGCGAAACCCGCGCGCGTCAGCAGGCGCTGACTCTGCGTCACCAGGCGGCAAGCTCTTCCCGCGACGTGCGTCGCCAGCTCGACAGCGGTAAGCTGGATGAAGCGATGGCCCGTTTTGAATCGTTTGAGCGTCGTATCGACCAGATGGAAGCGGAAGCCGAAAGCCACGGCATCGGTAAGCAGAAGTCCCTGGATCAGCAGTTCGCTGATCTCAAGGCCGATGATGAAATCAGCGAGCAGCTGGCGGCACTGAAAGCCAAAATGAAGCAAGACAACCAATAATAATGCCTGCGGCACCTGAACGTGCCGCATCGTAAGACAAGGAGTACACATGAGCGCGCTTTTTCTGGCTATTCCCCTGACGATTTTCGTGCTGTTCGTTTTGCCGATTTGGTTATGGCTGCACTACAGCAACCGTTCCTCACGGGGCGAACTCTCCCAGAGTGAACAACAGCGTCTGGTACAGCTCTCCGATGAGGCGAACAAAATGCGTGAACGCATTCAGGCGCTGGAAGCCATCCTGGATGCTGAACATCCAAACTGGAGGGACCGTTAATGTCTGGACTGAATCTGAACAAAAAGCTGTGGCGAATTCCACAGCAGGGCATGGTACGCGGCGTCTGTGCCGGGCTGGCTCATTATCTTAACGTCCCGGTTAAGCTGGTGCGCGTGGTGACGGTGCTGTCGATCTTCTTTGGTCTGGCATTTATTACCCTGGTCGCGTACATCGTGCTGTCGTTTGTTCTTGACCCGATGCCGGAAGGAGAACTGGCGGCGGAAGGCGCCCCCACCAGCAGCGATCTCCTTAATGCTGTTGATGAACAACTCGCTGCCGGGGAGAAGCGGTTACGGGAAATGGAACGCTATGTCACGTCGGATACTTTTACGCTGAGAAGTCGTTTTCGTCAGCTTTAAGAGAGAGAAGAGATGAAACAACACTGGCAACAGGCCGGTCAGAAGGTTAAACCCGGCCTCAAAATCGCAGGTAAACTGGTCCTGCTGACCGCGTTACGTTTCGGCCCGGCAGGCGTGGCGGGGTGGGCGATAAAATCCGTTGCCCGCAAGCCGGTCAGAATGGTTCTGGCCGTGGCGCTCGAACCGCTGTTGCAAAAAGTGGCAAAACGGCTGTCGCGCCGCTACTTGTCCCAGTAATTCCCTCACGCGTTAGCCCTTACTCTTCCAGGAGAGGGGCTGGCGATGATTAACCGCACTTCCTCGTTAACCCTGCTTTCTTTGCGGCAGCTCACAATATTGTGCTGAGCTGCTTTGCAATCGTGTTTTTCTCCTGCCCGGTCCGTTGACAGATATTTTTCATGGGAGTAGATTGCCATTTCGTGGGACCGCTACCATGGAAAATCAAGTGAACGAAAAAATTAAAGCACTCATTAATCTTGTTTATGGAAAAACGTTTTCTGAAGCACATCTTCATATGCTGCTGGAAAATATTGAAAAGGCCGCCTCTGTTATTACGGAAAGGCGTAAAATGGGCTGGGATGAAAAAGATATCGTTCTGATAACCTATGCCGATCAGTTTTCCGCGAAAGGGGAGAAAGCACTCCCTGTTTTTACACGTTTTTATAACAAATGGCTTTCGCATTCTTTTTCTCATGTCCATCTTTTGCCTTTTTATCCATGGTCTTCGGACGATGGCTTTTCTGTTATTGATTATCATGAAGTTGCGCCTGAAACGGGAACATGGCGTGACGTTGCTGAATTAAAACAGACAACCAGTTTGATGTTTGATTTCGTCTGCAATCATATGTCGGCCAAAAGTGCCTGGTTTGCTAATTATCTGAAGCAAATGCCGGGATATGATGATTTCTTCATTTCTGTCGATCCCGAGACAGATTTATCCGCGGTGACGCGTCCGCGCGCCTTACCACTTCTCACGCCTTTCACACTTCATGATGGCAGCGTGCGACATCTGTGGACCACCTTCAGTGAGGACCAGATCGATCTCAACTTCGCCTCTCCGCAGGTACTGATTGCGATGGTCGACGTGCTGCTGCATTACCTTATTGAAGGGGCGCGGTATATTCGACTGGATGCCGTAGGGTTCATGTGGAAAATACCGGGAACGAGCTGCATTCACCTTGAGCAAACCCACCAGCTCATCCAGCTTTTCCGCGTCATTACCGAGGCGGTTGCCCCCGGCACGGTGATTATCACCGAGACCAACGTTCCGCATAAAGATAACGTCTCTTACTTCGGTAACGGCGAAAATGAAGCGCAGATGGTTTATCAGTTCTCGTTGCCTCCGCTGGTGCTGCATGCGGTGCACAGCCAGGATGTCAGCACGCTGAGACAGTGGGCTGCGTCGCTGGCGTTGCCTTCCACCAAAACCACCTGGTTCAACTTCCTGGCCTCGCATGACGGCATTGGTCTTAACCCATTGCGCGGAATTTTACCGGAGTCGGAGATCCTTTCGCTTGTAGAAAAGCTCCAGACCGAAGGTGCGTTGGTTAACTGGAAAAATAACCCGGATGGCACACGAAGCCCGTATGAAATTAACGTGACCTATCTTGATGCCTTAAGTACGCGAGAAAGTCATGATAGCGAACGCATTGCCCGGTTTATTCTGGCCCATGCTGTCCTCTTAAGCTTCCCCGGTGTGCCTGCAGTTTATATTCAGAGTATTCTCGGCTCCCGTAATGATTATGATGGCGTAGAGCGCCTGGGATATAACCGTGCGATAAATCGTGAGAAATATGCCGCGGGTCAAATTGATTGCGCGCTTGAAGATAAAAATAGTCTCCGTTATCAGGTTTACAGTGCGTTAAGTCAGTTAATCGTATTGCGCCGGGCGGAAAAAGCATTCCATCCTGACAGTGAGGCTTATTTCAGTACGTCAGGGAAGCATGTTTTAAAAATTGTCCGCGTGGCGGATTGTGGTGAGAAAATAACAGCGTTGTTTAATTTCAGTGATAATTCTCAAACGGTTGAGTCCGATATTCACTCGGGAAGGGAATTGATTAGCGGAAAAGATATTACCGACACGACTCTGATCCTAAATCCATGGCAGGTATTGTGGATTAAAGAAAACTAAAAAGGACCTTAAACATGAAAATACCCAGAATTGTGCTGATATCAGCACTGGTTTCGTGCGCCCTGTTATCAGGCTGTAAGGATGACAAAGCGTCCTCTGTCACCATTGAGTTTATGCACTCGTCGGTAGAGCAGGAGCGTCAGGCCGTTATTACGAAACTGATCGATAAATTCGAGAAAGAGAACCCGGGCATCACGATAAAACAGGTACCGGTAGAAGAGGATGCCTACAACACCAAGGTGATTACGCTGGCGCGAACCGGCGCGCTGCCTGAAGTGATTGAGGTCAGCCATGACTATGCAAAAGTGATGGATAAAGAACAGCTTCTGGATCGTGACGCAATCGCTGAAGCAATTAAGGCGGTCGGGGAAAACACCTTCTATGACGGCATCTTGCGCGTTGTCCGCACGGAAGACGGCGCAGCCTGGACGGGCGTGCCGATCAGCGCCTGGCTCTCCGGCGTGTGGTACCACAAAGATGTGCTGGCCGCGGCGGGCATTGAGGAGCCGCATAACTGGGAACAGCTTCTGCAAGCCAGCCAGCGCCTGAACGACCCGGCTAAAAAACATTACGGCATCGCGTTACCGACTGCGGAAAGCGTGATGACCGAACAGTCGTTCTCTCAGTTTGCCCTTTCCGGTGGCGCGAACGTGTTTGATGCAAAAGGGAATGTCGACATCGATACCCCGGAAATGGCCAAAGCGCTGGCGTTTTATAAAGCGCTGGCTGCGACCACCATGCCGGGTTCGAACGATGTTATGGAGATCAAAGACGCCTTCATGAACGGTTCTGCGCCGATGGCGGTTTACTCCACCTACATCCTGCCCGCCGTCTACAAGGACGGAAACCCTGCCAACCTGGGCTTCGTTGTCCCGACTGAAAACTCATCGGCGGTGTACGGCATGATCACCTCGCTGACGATCACCACCGGACAAACCGAAGAGGAGACCAAAGCGGCCGAGAAGTTTGTTACCTGGATGGAACAGGCTCAAAACGCGACGGACTGGGTCATGATGTCGCCGGGCGCGGCGCTGCCGGTAAACAAAGGGGTGGTGGGCACGGATACCTGGAAAAACAACGACGTGATTAAAGCGTTTGGGCAGTTGCCTTATGAGCTGATTGCACAGTTCCCGAACGTGCAGGTGTTTGGCGCGGTTGGGGATAAAAACTTCACCCGCATGGGCGACGTGACGGGCTCCGGCATTATCAGCTCCATGGTGCATAACGTCACGGTGGGGCAGAAGGACCTTAACACAACGTTAAGCGGCAGCCAGAAGCGACTGACTGATCTCATTACACAACGATAGGAGCGCTCTGCGGAAGGAAATTATGAAGACGTTGTTTTCTGGTCGTTCAGATATGCCTTTCGCCATGCTGCTGTTGGCCCCCAGCCTGATTCTGCTGGGGGGCCTGGTGGCCTGGCCAATGATTTCCAATATTGAAATCAGTTTTTTACGCTTGCCGCTCAATCCGCGCATTAGCGCCGTGTTTGTCGGACTGGACAATTACATTCGCATCCTCGGCGATGCCGCTTTCTGGCACTCGCTATGGATGACCTTCTGGTACACCGCGCTGGTGGTGATTGGCAGCACGGTGCTGGGGCTGGCCGTGGCCATCTTCTTTAATCGCGAGTTTCGCCTGCGTAAGACGGCACGTTCACTGGTGATTTTATCCTACGTCACGCCGTCTATTTCGCTGGTGTTTGCCTGGAAATACATGTTCAACAACGGCTACGGCATTGTGAACTATCTGGGCGTAGACCTGTTGCACCTGTATGACCAGGCGCCGCTATGGTTCGACAACCCGAACAGCAGCTTCGTACTGGTGGTGCTGTTCGCGATCTGGCGTTACTTCCCGTACGCGTTTATCTCATTCCTGGCGATTTTACAGACCATTGATAAATCCCTGTATGAAGCGGCGGAAATGGACGGCGCGAATGCCTGGCAACGTTTTCGGATCGTCACGCTGCCCGCGATTATGCCGGTACTGGCCACGGTGGTCACGCTTCGCACCATCTGGATGTTCTACATGTTTGCTGACGTCTACCTGCTGACCACGAAGGTCGATATTCTGGGCGTCTATCTTTACAAAACCGCTTTCGCTTTCAACGACTTGGGTAAAGCAGCGGCCATCTCCGTGGTGCTGTTCGTGATCATCTTCGCTGTGATTCTGCTGACCAGAAAAAGGGTGAACCTCAATGGCAACAAATAAACGCGTACTGAGCCGTATTGGTTTTTATCTCGGGCTGGCGGTATTTCTGATCATCACGCTCTTCCCGTTCTTCGTGATGCTGATGACGTCATTCAAGAGCGCCAAAGAGGCGATCTCGCTCCACCCAACCATTCTGCCGCAGGCGTGGACGCTGCAGCATTACATCGACATCTTTAACCCGCTGATCTTCCCGTTTGTGGATTACTTCAGAAACAGCATGGTGGTGTCGCTGACCTCATCGGTGATTGCCGTGTTTCTCGGTACGCTGGGCGCTTACGCCTTGTCCAAGCTGCGCTTTAAGGGCCGCACGACGATCAACGCGAGTTTTTACACCGTCTACATGTTCTCCGGCATCTTGCTGGTGGTGCCGTTGTTCAAAATCATCACCGCGCTTGGGATCTACGACACCGAGCTGGCGCTGATTATCACCATGGTAACGCAGACGTTACCGACGGCGGTGTTCATGCTGCGCAGCTACTTCGACACCATCCCGGACGAAATAGAAGAAGCCGCAATGATGGACGGCCTTAACCGCCTGCAAATCATCTTCCGTATTACCGTACCGCTGGCGATATCCGGGCTCGTATCGGTGTTTGTCTACTGCTTCATGGTGGCGTGGAACGACTATCTGTTTGCGTCCATTTTCCTGTCCAGCGCCAGCAACTTCACCTTGCCGGTCGGGCTGAACACGCTCTTTAGCACACCCGATTATATCTGGGGTCGCATGATGGCGGCATCGCTGGTGACGGCACTTCCGGTGGTCATCATGTACGCCCTGTCTGAACGTTTTATTAAAAGTGGTTTGACCGCCGGTGGCGTGAAGGGCTGAGGCGGCCAATTTTAACAAGGAGTTAATCATGAAAAAATTAGTTGCGACAGCGCCACGCGTGGCGGCGCTGGTGGAATATGAGGATCGTGCTGTGGAAGCACATGAAGTGAAAATTCGTGCCCGCTTTGGTGCCCCGAAGCACGGCACTGAAGTGGTCGATTTCCGCGCCGCAAGCCCGTTTATCGATGAAGAGTTTAACGCGGAGTGGCAGATGTTCACGCCGCGTGAAGAGGGCGCAGCGCGCGGTATCGAGTTCGGTAAGTTCCAGCTGGGCAACATGATTGTTGGCGACATCATCGAATGCGGTGCGGACGTCACGGAATACCAGACTGGCGATCGCGTCTGCTGCTACGGTCCGCTGCAGGAGACGGTTATCGTAAATGCCGTCAACAACTACAAGCTGCGCAAAATGCCGCAGGGCGCCTCGTGGAAGAACGCCGTCTGCTACGATCCGGCACAGTTTGCCATGAGCGGCGTGCGTGATGCCAACGTCCGCGTGGGCGACTTTGTTGTCGTGGTCGGCCTGGGAGCCATCGGACAGATTGCAATTCAGCTGGCGAAAAAAGCTGGCGCGTCAGTTGTTATCGGCGTTGATCCGATCGAACACCGCTGCGAGATCGCCCGTCGTCACGGTGCGGACCACTGCCTGAACCCAATCGGCACAGACGTTGGTCTGGAAATTAAAAAGCTGACCGGAAAGCAGGGCGCAGACGTGATCATCGAGACCAGCGGCTTTGCCGATGCGCTGCAGTCCGCGCTGCGCGGCCTCGCCTACGGCGGCACCATCTCCTACGTTGCGTTCGCTAAACCGTTCTCAGCAGGCTTTAACCTGGGGCGTGAAGCGCATTTCAACAACGCGAAGATTGTCTTCTCCCGCGCCTGCAGTGAGCCAAACCCGGATTACCCGCGCTGGAGCCGCAAGCGTATTGAAGAGACCTGCTGGGAACTGCTGATGAACGGTTATCTGAATTGTGAAGATCTGATCGACCCGGTTGTGACCTTCACCACCAGCGCTGAAAGCTACATGAAATATGTGGATCAGCATCCGGAACTGAGCATCAAAATGGGCGTCACTTTTTAAGCTAAGGAAAGCAACTCATGAAAATCGCAACACAAAATCAGGCCTTTTTCCCGTCAAACATTCTGGAGAAATTCGAGTACATCAAGGCGATGGGTTTTGATGGCTATGAGATTGACGGCAAGCTGCTGGTGGAAAATCTCGCCGAGGTGAAAGCGGCGATTAAGGCCACCGGCCTGCCGGTCACGACCGCCTGCGGCGGATACGATGGCTGGATTGGTGACTTTATCGAAGAGCGTCGTCTGAACGGTTTAGCGCAGATTGAACGCATTCTGGAAGCCCTGGCCGAAGTGGGCGGCAAGGGCATTATCGTGCCTGCAGCCTGGGGAATGTTTACCTTCCGTTTGCCGCCGATGACCTCTCCACGCAGCCTGGAAGGCGACCGCAAAGCGGTGAGTGCGTCGCTGCGCTGGCTGGATGAGGTGGCCGCGCGCACCCGAACCACCGTCTACCTGGAGCCGCTGAACCGCTATCAGGATCACATGATCAACACCCTGGCTGACGCACGACGCTATATCGAAGAGAACGGCCTCAAGCACGTGCAGATCATCGGCGATTTCTATCATATGAACATTGAAGAAGATTCGCTGACGGAGGCGCTGCATCAGCACCGCGATCTGCTGGGCCATGTGCACATCGCCGATAATCACCGTTATCAGCCGGGAAGCGGTAGCCTCGATTTTGCCAGCCTGTTCAATCAGCTGCGTGCGGATAATTACCAGGGCTATGTGGTATACGAGTGTCGCGTGCGCGCTGAGGATCCCGCTCAGGCTTACCGGGATTCACTCACTTATTTACGCGAATGCTAAGGATGACGAGCGTGATGAGTGCTTCAACAACGTCGCCACTGCGCGTCGCCATCATTGGCGCCGGGCAGGTTGCGGACAAAGTGCATGCCTCGTATTACGCCACGCGCAGTGATGTTCAGATGGTGGCTGTCATGGACAGCCGCCTCGAACAGGCACAGGCTTTTGCGGAGCGCCATGCCATACCGTCGGCGTGGCAGGACGCGTGCGCCATGCTGGAGGCGGTTAAGCCGGACGTGGTGAGCGTTTGTTCGCCAAACCGATTCCATTTTGAGCACGTGATGGCAGCGCTGGAGGCCGGCTGTCATGTGATGTGCGAAAAACCGCCTGCCATGACGCCGCAAGAGGCCGACGAGATGCGGATCGCTGCCCGCAAGGCGGGCAAAGTGCTGGCATATGACTTCCATCACCGCTTTGCGCTCGATACGCAGCTGCTGCGCGAGGCCGTGATGAACGGAACGCTGGGCGAAATCTACTTCACCTCGGCGCAGGCGCTGCGGCGCTGCGGCGTGCCGGGCTGGGGCGTCTTCACCAATAAAGCGCTGCAGGGCGGTGGGCCGCTGATTGACATTGGTATTCACATGCTGGATGCCGCGATGTACGTGCTGGGTTTCCCGGCGGTCAAAAGGGTCACGGCGCACGGTTTCCAGAGGCTGGGAACCCGGAAAAGCAGCGGCCAGTTTGGCGAGTGGGATCCTGCTCAGTTTACGGTGGAAGATGCCCTGTTTGGCACCATCGAATTCTGCAACGGCGGCATTTTGCGTCTGGACACCTCGTTCGCGCTGAATATCCGCGAGCAGTCGATCATGAATGTCGCGTTTTGCGGTGAAAAAGCGGGGGCGACGCTTTTCCCGGCCCACGTTTATCAGGATGACGCCGGGACGTTACAAACCTTGGTTCAGCGTGAAGAGGCTGACGACCAGCGCCATTTACGCAGCATGGAGGCCTTTGTCCGCCACGTGCAGGGAGAGCCCGTAATGATTGCAGATGCTGAACAGGGGCTGGTGATTCAGCAGCTTGTCGCGGCGCTTTATCAGTCGGCAGAAACAGGAGAAAGCGTAACATTATGCTGAGCGTGTCTGTATTAACCGATCCGGGCTTTTGTCCGCACAGTCTGAATAAGTACGCGTCCATTATGGCATGCGGTAACGGCTACATGGGCATTCGCGCTGCGCATGAAGAAGATTACACCCAGCAAACCCGAGGGATGTATCTTGCGGGTTTGTATCACCAGGCGGGACGTAATGAGACCACTGAGCTGATCAATTTGCCCGATATCACCGGTATCGAGGTTGAGCTGGACGGGGTGAATTTTACCCTTCTGTCCGGGGACATTCTTGAGTGGCAGCGCGAGCTGGCATTTGCCAACGGCGAGCTGCATCGCCGCGTTGTCTGGCGCTCGCCCAACGGAAAGCGCTATCGCCTGGAGAGTCGTCGTTTTGTCTCTCTGGATCAGCTGCCGCTTGTGGCCATGCAGCTTGCGATCACCCCGCTTGACGCAGCCTCGCAGGTGGTGATGAAAACCGGTATTGATGCCACACAAACCAATACCGGCCGTCAGCATCTGGATGAAATTTCAGTCAGGGTATTCGACCAGCACTATATGCAGGGTGTGTATGAAACACAGGACCGGGACTCTGACGTTGTTATCTCGGCTTTTTGTCAGCTATCAGCCGACAGCGAAAGCTGCTTTACCGCTAAAAATCGTCGGCTCTCTGCTCACTATTCCCTGACGATACCGCAGGGTGACACTGTCACGCTGGATAAGTTGGTCTGGGTGGCCCATCGCAGCGATAAAGCCCTGTCGCAGGAATCTTTCGCGCGCGGCGCGCTGGCGGATCTCAAGGTTTGTGCGGCAAGGGGATATGCCTCGCTGCTGGAGAGTTCAGCCTGCGCATGGGAAGACGTATGGCGTGACGCCCGGGTGGAAGTGGCTTCTGCAGCTCCTGACGATCAGATGGCGCTGGACTATGCCGTCTGGCATCTGACCACCATGACGCCAGCCCATGATGAGCGGAGCAGCATTGCCGCTAAGGGATTGACCGGCGAGGGGTATAAAGGCCACGTCTTCTGGGACACCGAAATATTCATGCTGCCTTTCCATCTTTTCACCCGTCCGCAGGTGGCCCGCAGTCTGCTGCGCTATCGCTGGCTGAACCTGGCCGGGGCCCGGGAAAAAGCCCGCCGCAACGGCTGGCCTGGCGCGCTGTTCCCGTGGGAGAGCGCCGCGAGCGGCAAAGAGGAGACGCCGGAATTTGCGGCTATCAACATCCGTACGGGCATGCGGCAGAAAGTGGCCTCCGCCCTGGCCGAACACCACATCGTGGCGGACATTGCCTGGGCCGTTGTGGCCTACTGGCAGGCCACGCGTGATGACACATTTATGCGCAATGAAGGGCTGACCCTGCTGGTGGAGACGGCAACGTTCTGGATGGGCCGCGCTACGGAGATTAACGGGCGCCTGGAAATTCATGATGTGATTGGGCCGGACGAATACACCGAACATGTGAATAACAACGCCTACACCAACTATCTGGCCTGGTACAACGTGGCCAGCGCATGTCGGTTTATGTCGATGTTTGAGCGTGAAGATGCCTGCTTCATGGAGAAGGCGACCACCTTCCTGGCCCGCTTGTGGCTGCCGGAAGCCGACGCCGGGGGCGTTATCCCGCAGGACGATTCGTTCATGGCGAAACCGGCGATCGATTTAAGCCGCTATAAAGCCAAAGCGGGTAAGCAGACCATCCTGCTGGATTACTCTCGTGCGGAAGTTAACGAGATGCAGATCCTCAAGCAGGCTGACGTGGTGATGCTTAACTACCTGTTGCCTGAGAAATTTACCCCCGCCCAGTGCGCGGCCAACCTGGCGTTTTACGAGCCACGTACGATCCATGACTCTTCGCTGAGCAAGGCTATTCACGGTATTGTGGCCGCCCGCTGTGGCGATACGGAAGGGGCCTACGCCTTCTGGCGCGCTGGCGTGGCTATCGATCTGGGCGACGATCCGCACAGCAGCGATGACGGCATTCATGCCGCTGCCACGGGGGCTATCTGGTCCGGCGTTATTCAGGGGTTTGCCGGCATGCAGATTGTTGAGGGCGAGCTGCACCTTGCGCCGAAGCTACCCGCTCGCTGGCGAAAACTTGCCTTCCCGCTGCGCTGGCAGAACGCTCGCCTGCGCTTCACGTTTGAAAATGACGTTTTAACCATCGAGACCACCGCGCCCGTCACGTTAACCCTGTGGGGAAAAACGGTATGCGTATCGGAGCGGCAGGCATTGTCCCGTAGGGAATTTCTTACGTCTTTTAATGGGACCGCTACCACGGAGGCCAGCCATGAAGCCTGAAGCTGTTGTATTCGATCTTGATGGGGTCATCACCGATACCGCACATCTGCACTTTCTCGCCTGGCGTTCGGTCGCGCAGGGGATCGGCATCACTATCGATGAGGTGTTTAACGAGGAGCTGAAGGGAATTAGCCGCATGGAATCCCTGCAGCGGATCCTGCGACACGGTGGGAAAGAGGGGGCGTTTGACGACAAACAATGCCTGGCGTTGGCGGGGAAGAAAAATGCGCTCTACGTCGCATCGCTGTCGTCGTTGACCGAGGCGTCGCTGCTGCCGGGCATCCGGGAGGTGCTGGCGGACATTCGGGCGGCGAAGGTCAAAATTGGGCTCGCCTCCGTTTCCCTCAACGCTCCTGGAATACTGCATGCCCTGGGTATTCATGACGCCTTTGATTTTTGCGCCGATGCCTCCCGTATCGTCTGTTCAAAACCGGACCCGGAGATCTTCCTCGCCGCGTGTGCAGGCCTGGACGTCCGCCCCGAGGCGGCCATTGGGGTCGAAGATGCGCCCGCGGGCGTGGCGGCGATCAACGCGGCGGGCATGCTGTCGGTCGGGATTGGCTCAGGCCTGACCCATGCGGGATTACAGCTTCATTCAACGCAGGAACTGACCTGGAAATGCCTGACCGATTTCTGGGCCTCCCGGGCGTATTGATAAGGAATTAAAAATGGCACAACTGTCACTGAAACATATTCAGAAAATTTACGATAACCAGGTCCACGTGGTGAAGGATTTTAACCTCGAAATCGAGGACAAGGAGTTTATCGTTTTTGTCGGCCCGTCCGGTTGCGGTAAATCGACGACGCTGCGCATGATTGCCGGGCTGGAGGAGATTTCCGCCGGTGAACTGGTGATCGACGGCGTTTGTATGAACGATGTGCCCGCCAAGTCACGCGACATCGCTATGGTGTTCCAGAACTATGCGCTTTACCCGCATATGACGGTCTACGACAACATGGCGTTTGGCCTGAAGATGCAGAAAATCGCTCCGGCGGTTATCGAAGAGCGCGTCAACTGGGCCGCACAAATCCTCGGCTTACGGGAGTACCTCAAGCGTAAACCCGGCGCGCTGTCCGGCGGCCAGCGTCAGCGCGTGGCGTTGGGCAGGGCGATAGTGCGTGAAGCGGGCGTGTTCCTGATGGATGAACCGCTCTCTAACCTCGATGCCAAGCTTCGCGTGCAGATGCGGGCTGAAATCAGCAAGCTTCACCAGAAGCTCAATACCACGATGATTTACGTGACCCACGATCAGACGGAAGCCATGACGATGGCGACCCGTATTGTGATCTTAAAAGACGGCATTATTCAGCAGGTCGGTGCACCGAAGCAGGTATACAACGAGCCGGCAAACATGTTTGTTGCGGGGTTCATTGGCTCGCCAGCCATGAACTTTGTTCGTGGTGCCATCGACGACCGCTATTTCGTCACGGAAACGCTGCGCCTGGCGATCCCGGAAAACAAGCTTGCTGCACTGCAGGCCGCTGGATATCAGCGTAAAGCTGTGGTCTTTGGGATCCGCCCGGAAGATATTCTCACCCAGCAGAGTAGCGGTGAAAATATCGCGGCGAAAGTCAGCGTAGCCGAATTGACCGGTGCAGAGTTCATGCTCTACGCCACCGTTGGCGGCCATGAGCTGGTGGTTCGCGCGGGAGCCGCGAATGATTATGCCGCAGGGGATAATATCGGCATCCAGTTCGATATGAATAAGTGCCATTTCTTCGACGCCGATACCGAAGCGGCTATTAGATAAGAAAGGTGTTTGCCGGAAATGCCAATTTCCGGTTTTTTGTTTGTTAATTATAAAGGGAATATTTTATGAGTACTCTACTAAAAAGTGCTGCGCTCGTGCTGTGCGCAGGGGTGAGCTGCGCACATGCAACAGAAACGGCTAAACAATGGGAATTTAATATTGGCGCGATGTATGAAATTGAAAACGTCGAAGGCCAGGGAGAAGATAAAGACGGATTATATGAACCCTCCGTGTGGTTTAATGCGACCTGGGATGCCTGGACTATTTCGCTGGCGATGTATCAGGAAGGACCGGTTGATTATAGCAGCATGACCCGTGGGACCTATTTCGATCGCCCGGAATTTGAGTTACGCTATCGTTTTATTGGTACCGATGATTTCACGTTTGGTCTGACCGGTGGTTTCCGTAATTATGGCTATCACTTTAAGGATGAACACGGCGCCAGAGACGGCAGCGCAAATATGCAGCGCTACAAAATTCAGCCGGACTGGGATATTAAATTAACCGACGACTGGCGTTTCGGCGGCTGGTTTGCCATGTATCAGTTTGCCAACGATCTGGAAAAAACAGGCTATTCAGACAGCCGCGTCGAAACCGAAACGGGCTTTACCTGGACCATTAACGACACCTTTGCCGCTAAAGTGAATTACTATTTAGAGCGCGGTTTCAATATGGACGGTTCACGTAATAACGGCGAGTTCTCCACTCAGGAAATTCGCGCCTACCTGCCTATTTCATTGGGTCAGACGACCTTAACGCCTTACACCCGACTGGGGCTCGATCGCTGGTCGAACTGGGACTGGCAGGACGATCCTGAGCGTGAAGGACATGATTTCAACCGTCTGGGTATGCAGTACGCCTATGACTTCAACAACGGTTTATCCATGACGCTTGAATACGCCTACGAATGGGAAAACCATGACGAGGGTAAAAACGACCGCTTCCACTATGCGGGCGTTGGGGTAAATTACGCATTCTGACCGTGGGTCCTCCAGGGGCTAACCGCCCCTGGTTTTAGCGCAGCGAGGCCGCCAGTAAAAAATGGGTATCAACCAGCACTTTTTGCGGGGCGGGGTGACCCGCAATACGCCTGAAGAGAAGATCGCAGCTCTCTTCCCCCAGTTTGCGGGTGGGGATATCAAAGCCGCCTGGTGCGGGCGTTAAAATGAGAGACAGCATCGGGTCACTGTATCCGGCTATCACCACCTGTTCCGGTATCATCAGATTTAACTCGTCCGCCGCGCGATAAAGGCCGAGTAACTTCATGCTGTCGGTAGCAAATACGGCATCAGGCGGCGTGGGTGAAGAGAGCAGTTCCAGAGCCGCCTTAAGCGCACTCTCATGGGTATAACCGCCATCCATGATCCAGTCCGGGTTAATCGCAATATGGTGCTTTTCCAGACTGGCTTTATAACCCGCCAGGCGATCGATCGAAACATGATATTCAAGCGGCGCATGCAGGCAGGCAATTTTCCGGCGGCCGTTTTTGATAAAGGTTTCCGTCAGCGTGGCGCTGTCATGAAAATTATCCGTGTCGACGGAATAAATATTCTGATACTCACCTTCCACTTTGCCGATAACCACTACCGGTACGCCATACGCGTCCAGCGTGGTGAAAAAGGATTCATTTGCGGGTGAACTCAGCATGATGATCCCTTTGATCATCTTCTGTTTTATTTTACTCACGCATTTCAGGAGATCGTCTTCACTGCTTTTTGAGGTTTGTAAAATAACATCGAATCCTTCTTCTTCCGCTTTTGCCGTAATGGCATGAAGAACATCGGAGAAAAAAGGATTGCCGGCAGTGGTTTTGGTTGAACGGGTCGAAATAACCATAATGGCATCGAATCCTGAAGAGGTCAGGGCACGGGCCAGTTTGTTGGGCTGATAATTTAATTCGTCAATCGCCTTCAGCACTTTGTCACGCGCTTCAGGAGAAATATTCGTTTGTTTATTCAGAACGCGGGAAACGGTTGATTTCGATACGCCCGCAACCCGTGCGATATCATAAATGGTGGGTGACATACACCTTACTCACTCAGGACTGACAGCAATGGCGTTCATCTTACTGGAGAAAAAACGGCAATAGCAATAAATAAGAATTGATAATCAACGATCTGCCCCCATTTATTGTATTCTGAAGCCATGCATTCAAGGCTTCCAGGCAACGAAGGACGGCGATGAAGCGACTTAAAAACGAAATCAATTCACTGGTAAACCGCGGCGTTGACCGTCATCTGCGACTGGCGGTGACGGGGTTGAGCCGAAGCGGTAAGACGGCGTTTATCACCGCGATGGTGAACCAGCTCCTGAACCTGCACGCCGGGGCGCGTCTGCCGTTGCTTGGCGCGGTGCGGGAAGAGCGTCTGCTGGGCGTTAAGCGCGTTCCACAGCGTGATTTTGGTATTCCCCGTTTTACCTATGACGAAGGGCTGGCACAGCTTTATGGCGACCCGCCCGCGTGGCCGACGCCGACGCGAGGGGTCAGTGAAATTCGCCTTGCGCTGCGTTTCCGCTCGAATGAATCCCTGATGCGCCATTTCAAGGATACCTCCACGTTATACCTTGAAATCGTCGATTACCCCGGCGAATGGCTGCTCGACCTGCCGATGCTGGCGCAGGATTACCTCAGCTGGTCACGCCAGATGACGGGATTGCTGCAGGGGCAACGCGCCGGGTGGTCGGCCAAATGGCGACAGCTGTGCGAAGGGCTGGACCCGCTTGCGCCAGCAGATGAAAACCGTCTGGCGGCCATTGCCGACGCCTGGACGGCGTATTTACACCAGTGTAAACAGGAAGGGTTACACTTCATTCAGCCGGGGCGCTTTGTTCTGCCGGGTGATTTAGCGGGCGCGCCTGCGCTTCAGTTTTTCCCCTGGCCGGATGTGGATGGGGTGGGCGAGTCGACGCTGGCGCAGGCGGATAAGCATACTAACGCCGGTATGCTGCGCGAGCGCTACCATTACTACTGTGAGAAGGTGGTCAAGGGATTCTATAAGAACCACTTTTTACGATTTGACCGCCAGATAGTGCTGGTGGATTGTCTGCAGCCGCTCAACAGCGGGCCACAGGCATTCAACGATATGCGCCTTGCCCTGACGCAGCTGATGCAAAGTTTTCACTACGGGCAGCGGACGCTGTTCCGCCGTCTTTTCTCACCGGTGATCGATAAACTGCTCTTTGCGGCCACAAAAGCCGATCACGTCACCGTCGACCAGCATGCCAATATGGTGTCGCTGCTACAGCAGCTGGTACAGGACGCCTGGCAAAACGCCGCCTTCGAAGGGATCGGCATGGATTGCCTTGGGCTCGCGTCGGTGCAGGCGACGCAAAGCGGGCTAATTGACCTTAACGGCGAGAAAATACCGGCATTACGCGGGAACCGGCTCAGCGACGGTGAACCGCTTACTGTCTACCCAGGCGAAGTGCCTGCGCGACTGCCGGGTCAGGCCTTCTGGCAGAATCAGGGCTTCCAGTTTGAAGCCTTCCGCCCGCAGGCCATGAGCGTCGACAGGCCTTTACCGCACATCCGTCTGGATGCGGCACTGGAGTTTTTGATTGGAGATAAGTTGCGATGACGGAACCGTTAAAACCGCGCATTGACTTTACCGGAACGCTTGAGCAGAACCCTCAGGAGGCGTTCAAAACGGCGCAGACGTTCAGCGGTACCCAGGCCGATAACTTTGCCCCGGCGCTGCAGGACGAGCCGGTTGTTGAGGATGGTCCGGCGGAGGCGGTCGTGGACGCCGCGCTGCGTCCAAAACGCAGCCTGTGGCGCAGGATGGTCACCGCCGGTCTGGCGCTGTTTGGCGTAAGCGTGGTGGGTCAGGGCGTGCAGTGGACGATGAATGCCTGGCACACGCAGGACTGGGTCGCGCTGGGCGGATGTGCCGCAGGCGCGCTGATTGTGGGGGCTGGCGTCGGGTCGGTTGCCACCGAATGGCGTCGACTCTGGCGTCTGCGACAGCGCGCGCACGAGCGTGATGAAGCGCGGGATCTGCTCCACAGTCACGGCAGCGGGAAAGGGCGCGCGTTCTGTGAAAAGCTGGCCAGCCAGGCCGGAATCGATCAGTCGCATCCGGCGCTTCAGCGCTGGTATGCCGCCATCCATGAAACTCAGAATGACCGGGAAGTGGTGACGCTCTATTCCCACATGGTACAGCCGGTGCTGGATGCTCAGGCGCGGCGCGAAATCAGCCGTTCTGCGGCGGAATCCACATTGATGATTGCCGTCAGCCCGCTGGCGCTGGTCGATATGGCTTTTATCGCCTGGCGTAACCTGCGCCTGATCAACCGTATTGCGAACCTTTACGGCATAGAGCTGGGTTACTACAGTCGGATCAGACTGTTTAAGCTGGTCCTGCTCAATATCGCGTTTGCCGGGGCGAGTGAGCTGGTGCGCGAAGTGGGCATGGACTGGATGTCGCAGGATCTGGCGGCGCGTCTTTCTGCCCGTGCGGCTCAGGGCATCGGTGCGGGATTATTAACCGCACGCCTGGGGATTAAAGCGATGGAAGTCTGCCGTCCGCTGCCCTGGATTGACGGCGATAAGCCCCGGCTGGGGGATTTCAGGCGTGAACTGATCGGCCAGCTCAAAGAGACGCTCAATAAAAAACCTTCGCCGTGAGGTTGTGTTCACTAATCGTGCTGGCTGTCAATATTTGTTGACAGCCATCTTCCCGATCACCGTGTTCTGACATATCATTTTACTGTTATTGGCTTAAAACGGTGAATTTCCCATGCGTCTTGAAGTCTTCTGTGAAGACCGTCTCGGTCTGACCCGCGAATTACTCGATCTTCTTGTTTTACGTAGCATTGATTTACGTGGCATTGAGATCGATCCTGTCGGGCGAATTTACCTCAATTTTGCCGAAATTGAATTTAATACCTTCAGCAGCCTGATGGCGGAAATCCGCCGTATCGCTGGCGTTACGGATGTACGCACCATTCCCTGGATGCCGTCCGAGCGTGAGCACCTGGCGCTGAGCGCGCTGCTGGAAGCCATGCCTGAACCGTTCCTCTCTCTGGATTTGAAAAGCAAAGTTGAGCGCGTTAACCACGCGAGCTGCCAGCTTTTCGCGCAGAGCCAGGAGAAGCTGAGCAATCATAACGCCGCGCAGCTGATCCCCGGTTTTAACTTCCAGCGCTGGCTGGACAGCAACCCGCAGAACACGCACAGCGAGCATGTGGTGATTAACGGGCAGAATTTCCTGATGGAGATCACGCCGGTCTATCTGAAAGGGGAAGGGAATACCCGCGTGTTGACCGGGGCGGTGATCATGCTGCGCTCGACGCTACGCATGGGTCGTCAGCTGCAAAACCTCTCCAGTCAGGACGTTGGCGCGTTCAGCCAGATTATTGCCGTCAGCCCGAAAATGCGTCATGTGGTTGATCAGGCGCGTAAGCTCGCAAGCCTGACCGCGCCGCTGCTGATTACCGGCGATACCGGCACCGGGAAAGACCTGCTGGCTCACGCCGTGCATCTGGCGAGCCCGCGTGCGGCTAAGCCTTATCTGGCACTTAACTGTGCCTCTATCCCGGAAGATGCCGTTGAAAGCGAGCTGTTTGGTCACGCGCCGGAGGGCAAGAAAGGGTTCTTCGAGCAGGCTAACGGCGGTTCCGTACTGCTGGACGAGATCGGCGAAATGTCGCCGCGTATGCAGGCTAAGCTGCTGCGTTTCCTGAACGACGGCACGTTCCGCCGCGTCGGTGAGGATCACGAAGTGCATGTGGACGTGCGCGTCATTTGCGCCACCCAGAAGAACCTGGTGGAACTGGTGCAAAAGGGGATCTTCCGCGAGGATCTCTATTACCGCCTTAACGTCCTGACGCTGAATATTCCGCCGCTGCGCGATTGTCCGCAGGACATTATGCCGCTTACGGAGCTGTTCGTCGCCCGCTTTGCCGATGAGCAGGGGGTTCCTCGTCCGAAGCTGTCTGCCGATCTGGGCACGGTGCTTATGCGCTACGGCTGGCCGGGGAACATTCGTCAGCTCAAAAACGCCGTATATCGTGCGCTGACCCAGCTTGAAGGGTATGAGCTGCGCCCGCAGGATATCCTGTTGCCGGATTACGACGCCGGAACGGTATCGGTAGGGGAAGAGGCGATGGAAGGGTCGCTTGATGACATCACCAGCCGTTTCGAGCGTTCTGTGCTGACGCAGCTGTACCGCAGCTATCCCAGCACCCGCAAACTGGCAAAACGCCTGGGCGTCTCGCACACCGCGATCGCCAATAAGCTACGTGAGTATGGTTTGAATCATAAGAAAGGTGACGAATAACTAAAAAGCCTCTGCAAAGAGGCTTTTTACTTTTGTTTTATTCCTTCGCCAACGGCGTGTTAACGATGTCTGTTTTTGTCTCGCCCTGAATCGACGCAATCCTGCTTTCGACCTCTTTCACCTGCTGCGGGCTGTGGAGCAGGGTATAGGTCAGATCAAACTGCGCGCTGGCACCCGGCTGCAGCTGCTTAACCCGCTTCTGTTGGCGTTCAATCGTAACGGGGTAGGCGTAGCTGGTGCCCGGTTCAATGCCCGTGACATAACCCTGCTTCAGCGTATCGGTGTTTTTCCATAAGGTCAGCACGGGCAGCTGGCGCGTATCAAACTGGATGGATGCGCCTTTATCGCCGGCTTTATTGACCACCGCCGCGAGCGTTTCGTGGTTGTTGTCGGCGAGCGGCTGAATGTTAAAGACCATCTCATCAAAGCCTTTTGTCGGCCCGGCATAGGTTTGCCAGTCGTTAACGCCCGCTTTGGCGTAGTCATTGAATGGGCTTACGCTCGCCGCTGGCGCAAGGAAACGTGCGCCTTCTTCAAGGATCGGCGTCCCGAAGTTGCTGTGATAGATGATTTGGTAATCGTGAGGGTAATCGGCATGGTTGGTCAGAACATCATGCAGGCTGAACTGGTTGGTTCCGGGAACGTAGCGCAGTTCGGTCATGGTCTGCAGATCCACTTTTTTGAACGTGCTCTCTTTGATCAAACCCCGAACGCGGATCTCATGCGGGGCGGCATCCGCCACCTCAACTTCCACCTGTGATACCGGGGTATTCCCGGCCCTGCCATGCAGGGTGTAAATTTGCCCGTCCGCCGTGACCGGATGACCTGTCCACTCATAGCCACAGCGCACCATCATCTCGTTGAAACCATCCAGCCAGCCGAGACCGTTTCGGCTTTCAAGATTGATATAAGCCGGATTCACGACCTCTTTGACGGGGGAATCCCACCCCAGTCGGGTGCCAAACCCTTCAACGTGCAGAAGGTTCATGCCGCGGGTCGGGCTCAGCGTAATTGTCAGGCCATCTTTACTGCTAATAATGATGACTTTACTGCCTTCCTGCTTGCCGCCGTGCAAGACTTTTTGCTCAATGCTGAACGTCTGATCTTTAACTTTCAGCTCATCACTGGAAATCTTCCAGTTTCCTTTCTCTACGCTGCTTTCAGCACTTGTCAGCACCCAGGTTTTAGCCGCGGCATGGCCAGAAACCAGGACCGCCAGGAGCGTAAAAGCGAATTTGATCTTCATAGTTTATCCTTTTTGCTGAAACGATTATTTACTTTCGTAAGCAAATCTAATGTTTAGACAAAAAGGGAAATGTGATGGGCTTCACTGAGGTTAAAATTAGGTGATTTTAACAATTAGAATGCGTTAATGATCACGCAGAAGTTACATTTTGCTGTCTTTATTGCATGATTTTTGTGATCGATGAATATTTTGGCTTTAACGATTCAGCTATTTTCTAATAAAAAACCCCGCCGTGGCGAGGTTGAGAATAAGTTGTATAGAATGCTAAGGACTTATTATGCTTTCAGCACGTCCAGCGCGGCAGTGTAGTCCGGCTCGGTGGTGATTTCGTTAACCAGTTCGCTGAAAACGACAGTGTCGTTTTCGTCCAGAACCAGTACAGCACGTGCTGCCAGACCCTTCAGTGGGCCTTCCGCGATGCTGACGCCGTAGTTCTCGAGGAAATCAGCGCTGCGCAGGGTGGAAAGGGTGATAACGTTGCTCAGGCCTTCGGCACCGCAGAAACGGGACTGGGCAAACGGCAGGTCAGCGGAAATGCACAGCACCACGGTATTGTCCATTTCAGTCGCCAGCTGGTTGAATTTACGCACGGATGCGGCACAAACGCCGGTATCAATGCTTGGGAAAATGTTCAGTACTTTGCGTTTGCCCGCAAACTGAGCCAGTGTGACGTCAGACAGATCTTTAGCCACCAGAGTAAAAGCCTGCGCTTTGCTGCCAGCCTGCGGAATGGAACCTGCTACAGCAACCGGGTTGCCCTGGAAATGAACGAGTTGTGACATAGATATCTTCCTGTTTACATATAGTTAACGTCGTGGCTAGTGTATGCCATCAGCAGATAACACGGCAAACCAAATTTTTCGCCTTTCCGGGCCGCAAGGAGTCAGTGATGAGAAGCGTTAAGGTCTATGAAGAAGCCTGGCCATTGCATACCCCGTTTGTGATCTCTCGCGGCAGCCGAAGTGAAGCCAGCGTGGTTGTGGTTGAAATCGAAGAAGAGGGGTTTAAAGGCGTCGGGGAATGTACGCCTTACCCGCGCTATGGGGAAAGTCTGCCATCCGTGATGGCGCAGATCATGACCCTGGTACCTGACCTGCAAAAAGGCCTCACGCGCGAGGCGTTACAGCAGCGCTTATCCGCCGGGGCGGCGCGCAACGCCATCGACTGTGCGCTCTGGAGCCTTGAAGCCGCTAAGCAGCAAAAATCGCTGACGTCATTGCTGGGCGTGGCCGTGCCGGAATCGATCGTGACCGCGCAAACGGTCGTGATTGGGGAGCCCGAGCAGATGGCCGCCAGTGCGAAAGCGCTCTATGACGCCGGGGCCACGCTGTTAAAAGTGAAGCTCGACGATCGTCTGATCAGCGAGCGGATGGTCGCCATTCGCTCGGCGGTGCCGTCAGCCACGCTCATTGTTGACGCCAACGAGTCGTGGCATCCCGAAGGGCTGGCCGCGCGATGCCAGCTGCTGGCCGATCTGGGCGTGGCGATGCTGGAGCAGCCTCTGCCGGCAAAAGAGGATGCGGCGCTGAAGAATTTTATCCATCCGTTGCCCGTCTGTGCGGATGAAAGCTGTCATACCCGCGAGAATTTGAGCGCGCTTAAGGGCAGCTATGACATGGTCAATATCAAGCTCGACAAGACTGGCGGACTGACTGAAGCCCTGGCCCTGGCGGCGGACGCCCGGGCGCAGGGGTTCGCCCTGATGCTGGGATGCATGCTTTGCACCTCGCGGGCGATCGGTGCGGCGCTGCCGCTGGTCAATCAGGTCCGTTTCGCCGATCTGGATGGCCCGACGTGGCTGGCCGTTGACGTTTCACCGGCGCTTAATTTTACCAGCGGCGTACTTCACCTCTGAGGCTGCCAGCGCAACAGATCCATCATTGCCTTTAAGTATTTTTCGCTGGCTTCGTCGGAGGAGATCGCCGGGAACTCAGCGGTGATGCAGGGCAGGCTTAAGTCGGCGCACCAGCTGCCGAATGAACCGGGTGTCTCATAGCCCACGCTGGTGACGAGCGGGAGGGCGAACGCCTGGGCCAGCCATGCGCCCAGATCAGAGTGGCGCGGATCTTCAATGCAGGCCAGCGGATCGTGGAAGGAGACAACCCAGGCGGGGTGGATCTTGTGGATAAGCTGGCACAGCGCCTGCGTTTCCGGCTCCGAGCCGGGGTTATCGCCCGTGAGCAGCACCACGTCCCGCTCCTCGGCTGAGCTGTTCCAGCGATATACCGTTTCCCCTGCGCGCCAGTTTGCCGCAGGGAAATTACGGTTCAGGTCGATTCCTCGCGCATTCGCCCGTAATCCAAGCTGACAGCCGTCCGGATTCACGGCAAGAATCACGTGGTGACGTCGCAATGCCGGGGTCAGCGTCCGCAGCGCGCACGAGAGCGTGACGACAGACGAGTTCTCATCTCCGTGCGTGCCGGCAATAACCAAACCGCTGTCGCGATCGGCATCGGGGGCCGGGAACCAGATCAGCGATGCGCCTAAAAATGAGCGGCCATATTGTTCAGCGCCCGGAGGGAAGGCGCCGCGTTCCGCGCGGGGTCGGGTGGTTGCCATACGATATCCTGATAACGAAGTCTCTACAGGCAGTGTTGTGCAAAAGCCGCTGTTAATCAAATAGTTTCCTTAACGGCTGAGAATTGCCTTAAATCACTATTCAGGCGTAAGTTGTTTGCATTTCTTACTGTCGAAACAAATAATTACGCATCTGCTTTTTACCTGAATTTTTTAAAGGGGATCTTATGAAGCATCCTGTTTCGCGTCTTTTTGCCGCACTGTGCCTGTGCGGACTCTCTTCACTCTCATACGCTGCTGATGTGCCACAGGGCACGGTGCTGGCGCAAAAACAGGAGCTGGTCAGACACATTAAAGACGAACCGGCTTCGCTCGATCCCGCAAAAGCGGTGGGGTTGCCAGAGATTCAGGTGATTCGCGATCTTTTCGAAGGGCTGGTAAATCAGAATGAGAAAGGGGAACTGACTCCGGGCGTGGCGACGCGCTGGCAGAGCAACGATAACCGAATCTGGACGTTCACACTGCGCGATAACGCAAAATGGTCTGACGGTACGCCGGTTACCGCGCAGGATTTTGTCTACAGCTGGCAGCGTCTGGTTGATCCGAAAACGACCTCTCCGTTTGCCTGGTTTGCGGCGCTGGCAGGCATCAGCAACGCTCAGGCCATTATTGATGGTAAAGCGTCGCCAGATACCCTGGGCGTGACGGCGGTGGATGCCAGAACGTTGCGCGTCCAGCTGGATAAACCGCTACCGTGGTTTAGCAACCTGACGGCAAACTTCGCCTTCTATCCGGTGCAAAAAGCCAATGTTGAAAGCGGGAAAGAGTGGACGCGTCCAGGAGCGCTGGTCGGTAACGGGGCCTACGTTCTGAACGCGCGCGTGGTGAATGAAAAACTGGTTGTCGTGCCGAACACCCACTACTGGGACAATGCGAAAACTGTCCTGCAAAAAGTGACCTTTATTCCGATTAATCAGGAATCGTCCGCCACGAAACGCTATCTGGCAGGGGATATCGATATTACCGAATCGTTCCCGAAAAACATGTATCAGAAGCTCCTGAAGGATATTCCTGGCCAGGTGTATACGCCGCCTCAGCTCGGGACCTATTACTACGCGTTTAACACGCAAAAGGGCCCGACCGCCGATGCCCGGGTCCGTCTTGCGCTGAGCATGACTATCGATCGCCGCATTATGGCGGATAAGGTACTGGGTACCGGCGAAAAACCGGCCTGGCATTTTACCCCTGACGTGACGGCGGGCTTCACGCCTGAACCTTCGCCGTTCGAGCAGATGTCCCAGCAGGAGCTGAACGCTCAGGCCAAAACCTTGCTCCAGGCCGCAGGCTACGGCCCTCAGCGTCCGCTGAAGCTGAACCTGCTGTACAACACGTCGGAAAACCACCAGAAAATCGCCATTGCGGTGGCGTCCATGTGGAAGAAAAACCTCGGTGTGGACGTCAAGCTGCAAAATCAGGAGTGGAAAACCTACATCGACAGCCGCAACACCGGCAATTTTGATGTGATCCGCGCGTCATGGGTGGGGGATTACAACGAGCCCTCGACCTTCCTGTCCCTGCTGACCTCTACCCACAGCGGCAATATCTCGCGCTTCAACGACCCGGCTTACGATAAAATAATCCACCAGGCGACGCTCGAAACCACGGCGAAAGCGCGTAATACGGACTACAACATGGCGGAGAAAATCCTCATGGAGAAAGCGCCGATCGCGCCTATTTACCAGTACACCAACGGTCGTCTGATTAAGCCGTGGGTGAAAGGGTATCCGATTAATAACCCGGAAGACGTGGCGTATAGCCGGACGATGTATATTGAGAAGCACTGATGGTTAATGCGAACTGGCGCACGTGAGCGCCAGTTTTGCCATGGATGATACCGCGCTGTGCTTTCCGGCAGCGATAAGACCGGGACGTATTATTCTAACAACGCATTAAACTTCGCCAGCCACTGCGGATGGGCGGGCCACGCGGGAGCCGTCACCAGGTTGCCGTCGACATGTGCCTGATCGATGCCGATCGTGGCATAGTGTCCCCCCGCGAGACGGACCTCAGGAGCACAGGCCGGGTAGGCGCTACAGGTACGGCCTTTCAGGATGCCCGCGGCAGCGAGCAGTTGCGGGCCATGGCACACCGCCGCAATCGGTTTGCGCGCGGCGTCAAACGCCTGTACCAGCTTTAACACATCCTCATTTAGCCGCAGATACTCGGGCGCTCTCCCGCCGGGGATGAGCAGCGCGTCGTAGTCCTGCTCCTTTACGGCGGAAAAATCGGCGTTGAGGGTAAAGCGGTGACCGGGTTTTTCGCTATAGGTCTGGGCGCCGTCGAAATCATGGATTGCCGTTATGATGTAGTCGCCCTTCGGTTTGTCGGGGCAGACGGCATCCACCTGATGACCAACCATCTGTAACGCCTGAAAAGGCACCATGGTTTCGTAATCTTCGGCATAATCGCCCACCAGCATCAGGATCTTCTTGCTCATCATTCCTCTCCCTTGTCATTAAAGATGATTAAGATATAGCCTGGCTTGGCTGAAATGCCGGAAATAAAAAAGCCCGTCAGAGCACGGGCAACATAAGCAAGTGAATAAGTGATTCGTTATCAACGTAGTTGGAGGATAACGACGCGTATCTTACGCGGCCGTCAGGCTGGCAGATACCTGACAAATTCGGTAGGTGAAACACGATATTAAACGTGCGTTAAGGGGCGTCGAAGGTCGGGTAAAGACTATTTTCGAGAAACTCGACGAGATACCAGATTTCCCCGCTAAAAATAAACCAGAAGCCAAATATAATAAGGAGCAAAATAATTAAGGTGAGTATTATTTCTGTTTTGCCCATTGCAGATTTTACCCACCTGACGTTAATTTATTCGAGGCAGGCATTGTAGCGGGGCTTTCCCGTATACTCCAGTTTCATGCTGCAAGGACTTTATTGCGCCCATCATTTTTAGCGCGATACAGCGCATCGTCTACACGCTTAAACAGCTCATCAATCGTCTCCCCCGGGTTATGTCGCGCCACGCCAATGCTGACGGTAAACCGTGGTAAGCCCGGAATCGTAATGCGGGCAACGGCTGCACGGATCGACTCGGCAATCTGCAACGCGGTGTCGAGTGAGGTATGCGGCAGCAGGATGACGAACTCTTCGCCCCCCCAGCGGAACACCATGTCGTTCTCCCGACTACAGGCTTCCAGCGTTCGGGAGAGGGCAATAAGCACCTCATCGCCCTTCAAATGGCCAAACAGGTCGTTGATGTTTTTGAAGTGATCGGTGTCCACCAGCAGCAGGCTAAACTGCTGTTGGGCAGGTCGATTATTCAGATTGTTGGCGTCGGTAATCGCGTAGAACTGGCGTCGGTTGAGTAACCCGGTCATGGAGTCACGTAACGCGGCATGTTCCAGCTCTTGCTCCAGTCTTTTTTGCTCGGTGATATCGTGGATGATGCACAGCATCAGCTTGTCACCATAGATCTCAATGGGTCCGGCATACGTCTGAACATGGCGGGTGGAACCATCGGCAAGGCGGTGAACAAAGTTGAGCGGCTTATGGCCGCCGGGCAGCGCGGCAATCGCAGTCATAATGGGCATCACGTCTCGCCCCAGGGTATTGATTTCCCAGGTATGCTTGCTGCACATACCATCATGCGAGTAACCGTAAAAATTGAGCGCAGCCAGGTTGGCATCAACAATCTGACCATCGCGGGCAGGATCGATTAACAGCATCGGCGCGCTGTTGGTCTGAAAAAAACGGGCGTAAAACCCCTGTTTTTTTCGCCGGTAGGTTGCGGAGCGGCTGGCCTTCAGTCCTGAGAGGATATGTTGGGCGATCCCCTCGAAGACAATCACATCTCCCCAGGGGGCGTAACGGGCAAGCGAGAGACGACAGCTTAACGGCGTATCCAGCCCATCCCGGCTTCTTATTGTCCAGATTTCGACGATCTCCTGCTCGGTTTTCAGTTCAGGTACATACATCGACAGGAGAGCTTGTGCATTCGCGGAATAGATGCCTTTACGCAGCTGATCGAGCGTCTTATCTCCCATAAGCTGCGTTGCGACCACGTTCGCAAAAATGATCTCTTCCGAAACGGGTGAAATAAGCCACACGGGTGTTTTAATGACGTTCAGCGCTTCAAAACCGTTTTGCGACATAGGCATTTCCTGTTCATCGGCTTAATACGCCTGACAATCATGACTGACGTGACTCGTGTGTTCTGCTTTGAAACATACTCTACTAAACCCCGTCAGGCATGGTTTTTTTGTGAAATAAATGCGGCGTCCGTTTGAATTTTATTAAGGGGGATAATTTGCCTTTCTGAGTTTATCTGCAGAAGCAGCCACGGCACCTGTTCGGCAGGTAAGGGGCGGGAGAAGAGGTAACCCTGCAGGTAGTCGCAGCCGAGACGGGTGAGAACCGCCTGCTGTTCTTCCGTTTCAATCCCTTCTGCCACCACGTTCATCTCCATGGTGCGGGCGATACTCATAATGGTTTCAACCAGCTTGTAGGTTTTTTCATTTTCCAGCATCGACGTTACAAAGCTTTTGTCGATCTTGAGCTCTTTTGCCGGCAGCACGCTCAGCATCAGCAGGTTGGAGTAGCCCGTACCAAAATCATCAATCGAGACGGTGATCCCCGCATGATTAAAAGCGTTGAGCAACTCAATGCTGCGATCGAGATTTTTCAGCGCGGTGCTCTCCGTGACCTCAAGGATCAGCCTGGACGGGGACAAGTTATATTTTTCCAGCATCGACGATACGATGTGGAAAATGTCCGGCTGCTCGAACTGGACGGGGGATAAGTTGAGCGATAACGTCCACTGGCTGAACCCTTGTTCAGTCCAGAAATGCAGCTGTCGACATGCCGCTTCAATGGCCCAGTTGCCCACCGGAATAATTAAGCCGGTTTGCTCCAGCGAGGGGATAAACAGACCAGGCAGAACAACGCCTTGCTCAGGGTGCCGCCAGCGCAGCAGGGCTTCAAAACCATGGATAGTCTTCTCTTGCGCATACCAGGTTGGCTGGTACCACAGTTCAAACTGATCGCGCTCAAGCGCCTGAGAGAGCTCCTGAAGAAAACCGGGTTTTGCCGGGATTGCTGTCGACATCTCGGTTCTGTAACGCGCCCAGCCGTTGCGGCCGTCGTCTTTGACGTGATGCAGGGCTGCATCAGCTTTGAGTTTCAGTTCATGCAGCGTCTCGCCATCCTGAGGATAGAGGCTGACGCCCGCACTCATTGTCGTGTTAAGCGTATGACCACAGATCGAAAGAGGACGTCGCACATCCTCGAGCAGCGACGCGAGCAGGGCGTTGAGTTTGTCGTCGTCACATTCCGGCACCAGCAGGATAAAAGCGTCTCCTCCCAGCCTTGCCAGGGTCATTTCACGCGAGAGCCGGGAAGTGATGCGCTGTGCAACGGTGATCAATAACTCATCGCCGACGCTGTGACCCCAGGTATCGTTGACGCGTTTGAAGTGATCGACGTTCAGGAAAATAACGGCAAATTGCCTGTTGCTCAGCAACGCGCTGCGCAGGCAGTCCTGCATGCGGAGATCCATCTGATGGCGATTCGCGAGTCCGGTGAGCGCATCAAAGCGCGCCTGGAGCTCAAGCTGCCGATTGAGTTGTCGAAGATTATCCGTCAGCCGGCCGGTGCGACGGTGAGAATCGATAAGGGAAATAATTAACATCACGCCAAGCAGGCAGAGCGTGGTGACAGAAACCCAGATGGATAACCCCAGCTCGCCGATCCCGCCGGGGAGGGTATGCGACATTTCCGGGTAATGCGCAGCGCTCATGCCGGTATAGTGCATCGCACAAATGGCGGCACCCATGACCAGGGCGGCGAGAAGGCGCTCGATAAAAACCCCTTTGTCTCGCAGGCGGAAAGCCAGCCACAGCGCCGTGCCGGACGCCACCACGGCAATGACCACGGACAACCCCACAATGCGGCGATCCCAGATAATGCTGCCATCCAGCATCAGGGCAGCCATACCGATATAGTGCATAGATACCACGCCTGCGCTCAGGATAGCCGTGGCAACGATCGGTCGAAACGAAGAACGTTTTTTTCCCGCGACGGCAATATCAAGGGCCGTAGTCGACGCAATAATCGCGACGCCCAGAGACGCAAGGGTTAACCAGAGGTCATAGCGCATCATCATCGGCATCTGCATCGACAGCATGCCGATAAAGTGCATCGACCAGATGCCGATCCCCAGCGTCATACCCCCGGCAATGCGCCAGAACAGGGCAGCCTTTCGGCTGGAAAGGGGGATCTTTCCGGCACTGTCCAGCGCCACAAAGGAGGCGATAAATGCCACCAGATAAGAGATAGCGATTAACACAGGGTCCCACGATATATTGAGCATTATGCAATCCCACGCCTGAGAGGGTTACCGATTTCGCCTGCCGGGCACATCTTAATCTGGCAACGAACATGCGCATTCAAACAATATTAGTTATTTATCGTGAAGCATGACCAGTCATATTAATACTCTACATCGCATTAAGAATATAAAATATATTCTCTTTGTTAACGTATTAAGCATTGCTAAACAAGAGCGAATAAAAGTAGCAAAGCTCCTTAAATATAACGGCGATTGTATCGGTTCGCCGCAGCGGATGGTATCGCTTAACGTGGCGGCTGATGTAGCCCCCTGAAACACCAGACAGTAGCTGTATCTCCAGATAAGAGATAGGCTTGAATATATGTCTAACACTAACACCAATTTTGAGATGACCGGGATCCTGTTAGGGC
>NZ_VDAS01000033.1:0-33014 GCF_019584165.1 Enterobacter sp. EC_64 | reverse complement strand
ACTGCTGAATTCACTGTCGGCGAAGGTAAGTTGATGACTCATGATGAACCCTGTTCCATGGCTCCAGATGACAAACATGATCTCATATCAGGGACTTGTTCGCACCTTCCTTAGCACTCTTAACGTTCATCTCTTTTGCGCATGCAGGCGTCGTGATAGGGGGGACACGCTTCGTCTATCCTGAAAAACAGCACTCCATTACCGTTTCAGTGCGCAATAAATCCACGCTTCCCTGGCTGGTCAGCGCAAAAATTTATGCTGGCGGAAACTGGCCAGGGGCAACCTCTGCCCCCCAGGCGACCTCGGCGCTTGTTGCAACGCCCGCGCTTTTTGCACTACAGGGCGGACGCGAAAATAGCATCAGGATTTTTCGTGCCGATGAGGGTTTGCCTGCTGACCGTGAAACGCTTTTCACCCTCAGCATCTCAACCATTCCAGCCAGTAAGACCAGCAGCGACAACGTGCAAATGGCCGTACGTTCAAGCTTTAAAGTGTTCTATCGCCCTGAGGGATTAAACGGCAATCCAGAAAACGCGTATCGGGAAATCCTCTGGTCATATTCAGCAAACCAGCTCGTGGTGAAGAACCCGACCCCCTACTACGTGACGCTCTTCCAGACGCGTATTAACAACAAATCCATTGATAACGCGGGCATCATTGCCCCTTTTAGCCAGCGAACAATGGACGAGTGCCAGAAGGCGCCTCGCTGCGAAATACGCTGGCAAACCATAAACGACTATGGCCGGGTTATGCCGCCCGTGGTTAACATCCTTAATCTGAAATGAGTACCCATCATGTTTTTCATAAAGCACCCCTTCCTCGTTCTGACCGTTTTCGTCACACTGACCGCACCGGCGCTGAGCCAGGCCGCTGAGTTTACCGCTGAGCAGAAGACGGAAATCGGCAAAATCGCCGAGGATTACTTTACCGCCCATCCGGAAAAAATGGGTGAAGCGATATCTATCTACCTGGCTAATCATCCTGAGTTTCTGGTTGCCGCGAGCGAAAACCTACGCCAAAGCCAGCAAGCGGCCGCGCAAAAAATGAAAGAGATGCAGGACGCAGCCAAAAAAGCGCAGTAAAGCAAAATCAAAAGCCGGGCGGGCTACGCTCATCCGGCCTACAAAACCATTCCACCTTTTCCCCAAAAGCCCGGTAAGCGCAGCGCCACCGGGCAAGACCATTACTCCGGCAATAACCCGACAAAGCTGCGTTTTTTGCGCGGCTCCGACATCAGCTCCTCCAGCTTATCCACGCACGCGAGATAGTGCGGGGTTTGCTTATGCGCCAGCACCGCCTCTTCGTCTTTATAGGCTTCGTAGATAAAGAACCGGGTTTTCACCCTCGGGTCCTGCAATACGTCAAAACGCAGGTTCCCCGGCTCCTGGATTGCGCCCTCATGGTTGGCGCGAAACACCTCCAGAAACTCGTCCACCCGCTCGGGCTTAATGTTGATCTCTACCAGCGTCACGTTCATTTTGCTTCTCCCTGTTTCTCTTCCTGCCAGAACTGGAACGCATCACGGGCATTCCAGTTATCGTGCACCACTTTCTTCACCGCCTTCAGCATGGCGAGCGGCGCGCTGGACTGGAAGATGTTGCGCCCCATGTCCACGCCGGACGCGCCCTGGTCTATCGCGCGCCAGCACATCTCCAGCGCCTCGTGCTCCGGCAGCTTTTTGCCCCCCGCGATAACGATCGGCACCGGGCAGCTGGCGGTCACTTTTTCAAAACCCTGATCCACGTAGTAGGTTTTGACGAACTGCGCCCCCATTTCGGCGGCGATGCGGCTTGCCAGCGAGAAATACCGAGCGTCACGCGCCATCTCTTTCCCCACGCCCGTTACCGCCAGCGTCGGCATGCCGTAGCGCGCCCCTGCATCGACAAGCTTGATGATGTTGTTGATCGACTGATGTTCAAACTCGCTTCCGATGTACACCTGCGCCGCCACCGCGCAGACGTTCAGGCGCAGGGCATCTTCCATCGCCACCGCCACGCACTCGTTGGAAAGTTCGCCCAGAATCGAGTTACCGCCGGAGGCGCGCAGCACCACCGGTTTGTTCGTCGCGGCGGGCACCTGGCTCCTGAGGATGCCGCGGGTACACATCAGCACGTCGGTTTCGCCAAACAGCGGCGCGATAGAGAGGTCGATACGCTCAAGGCCGGTAGTCGGCCCCTGAAAGTAGCCGTGGTCAAAGGCCAGCATCACCGTACGGTTGCTCTGCGGATTGAAGATGCGCGCCAGCCGCGACTGCATGCCCCAGTCCAGCGAGCCGCAGCCCTTCAGGGTGAACGGCACATTTTGCTGCGGCGTGCCGATGCCAAAATCCTTGCCGTCTTTGATGTCGTCTAAATCAGCCATTTGCTCCCCCGTCAGAAATCGTATTTGCTGATGTTCTCTTTGGTGAACACCACGCGTTCCGGCAGCAGCACGATGCCGTTGCCCTTCGCCTCATACTGGTAGCCCTGCACGCTGTTCGGCTCGACCTTCAGCGTCCCGATATTTTTCACGTCCACGCTGTCGCCAACGTTAAGATCGCCTTTTTTCAGCAAACGATCGGCGACATTGACCGCAATTTTGCCCTGTTGCACCACGTCCCACAGGCCGAAGGCCTTCACCGTGCCGCGCTCAACGTACGGGCGCATCACGTTCGGCGTGCTGAACCCGACAATCGCCACCCCTTCCCGCTTCAGGTTTTCTGCCGCCTGCGCGGCAGCAGGAAGCGCGTTGGCGTCCGGGGCGATGACCGCATCCAGATCCGGATAGGCTTTTAAGATCCCTTCGGCGGTCTGCAACGATTTGGTGGCGTCGTTATAGCCAAACTGGGTGGTGACGATCTGCCACTGGGGATGGTCTTTCTCGATTTTGGCCTTCGCCTCTTTCACCCACTGGTTCTGATCGGTGACGGTCGGGCTGGAGTAGAAGAACGCCACTTTCGCGTTCGGTTTGGTGACCTGCTTGCCCGCCATCTCCACCAGCAGGCCGCCCAGCTGTTCCGGCGTCCCCTGATTGATGTAGATGCTGCGGCACTCCGGTTTGGTGTCGGAATCCCAGGTCAGGACCTTGACGCCGCGCTGCATCGCGCGCTTCAGCGCCGGACACAACCCATCCGGCGACACGGCGGAGACGATAATGGCGTTATAGCCCTGGTTGACGAAGTTATTGATGAGCTGCACCTGGCCGGAGACGCTCGGCTCGGTTGGGCCGTCGTAGGTCACGTCCACGCCAAGATCTTTCCCCGCCTCTTTCGCACCGTTGCCGCCGCTGGTGAAGAAGCCGACGCCCACCAGCTTCGGGATAAAGGCAATGCGGTCCGCCGCCTGCGCCGAAGCGAAGCTGAGGGCCATTGCCAGGACGAGCAGTTTTGTTTTCATCTTACGCTCCGGATAGTTTTCTAAAGAGAGATCGCACCCATTCGCGGTGCAGACTCAGCGAACGCCCCATCACCACCACAACCAGCAGCGCCCCCGACAGCGCGCTCGACACCTGGTTGGGGATGCCGACCATCTGTAAACCCTGTTGCAGGTACCCCACCAGCAGCGCCGCCAGCGCCGTACCGACAACCGAACCTGACCCGCCGTAGATATTGGCTCCGCCGAGCACGGCGGCGGTGAGCGCAGGCATTAATAGATCGCGCCCCAGATCCGAACGCGCGGAGCCGAAATAGGAGACCATCACCAGCGCGGCAATCGCCGAGGCCACGCCCACCAGGCCGTACAGCACGTAGGGCATGCCGTTCACCGGCAGCGCCGCATAGCGCGCCGCGCGCGGGTTCTGCCCAATAAGGAACAGATGACGGCCAAAGCGCCCGCGGTGGGTAATGAGCCAGAAGAAGACGGTGATTACCGCGAACAAGACCAATGGGATCGGCAGACCCAACACCGTGAGGTTAGCGAACGCCGTGAAGCTGTCCGGGAAGCCGCCGATGCCCTCGTAGCCCGTCGCGCCCGCCATGCCGGAGAGCAGCAGCGCGCCGCCGCCGTAGAGGTAGAGCGTGCCGAGGGTGATCACCAGAGGGCTGATGCCGGTGTAGTGGATCAGCGCCGCGTTTACCAGCCCGCACAGCAGACCCAGCAGCAGCGTCAGCGGAACGGCGACCGCCATCGGCCACCCCGCCTGCATCATGACGCCCAGCGCAATGGCGCACAGGCCGATGGTCGAGCCGAGGGAGATGTCGATCCCGCCGCTGATAATCACCAGCGTCAGCGGCAGCGCCACAATTCCGATGCAGATGAAGTCGCTGGTGCTGAACAGCAGCATGTTGACGTCGAGCATGCGCGGGTTGATGGCGCCAAAGAGCAGGATCTCCAGCACCAGCAAAATGAGCAGCGCGCTTTCCCAGTTAAGCCTCATTTACGCCACCTCTTTTTTACGTTTGGGAAAGGGGGTGACGTGCTTTCCCCCTCTGTTGCCCGGCTGGAAGCGGCCGTACTTCAGCGCCCGCTGGTGACGCGCCAGCGCCTGGCGCAGACGTCCGTCGAGCACCAGCACGCCCAGCAGCACCAGCCCGGCGATAAAGTCGTTCCACCACGCCGGGAGCCTGAACAACACCAGCACGGTATCGATTTGCGTCAGGAAGAAGGCGCCGAGCAGCGCGCCCACCAGCGTTCCCGTGCCGCCCAGCAGCGAAATGCCGCCGAGCACGCAGGCGGCGATGGCCTTCATCTCCAGCCCGCTGCCGGTCTGGTTCGGCACAAAGCCAATCTGCGCGGCAAAGACAATTCCGGCGCAGGCCGCCAGCATGCCGTTGAGGGTAAAGGCGATCATGCGGGTGCGATTCACCGCCACGCCGAGCTGGCGCGCGGCGGCGAGGTTATCCCCCACCGCGTAGAAATCACGCCCGAACGCGGTGCGCGACAGCGTCCACGCGCCGGTGACCACGAAAATCAACACCACCATGCCAAGGGGCGACACGCCGATGGCCGCAGGCTCAGAGAGGGATTTCAACCCCGGCGGCAGCCCCTCAATCCACTTCCCGCCGGTCCAGAGCAGCATCGCTCCACGGTACAGCCCCAGCGTGCCGAGGGTGGCGACGATCGCCGGGATGCGCAGCCCCACCACCAGCAACCCGTTGAACGCCCCGGCCAGCGCGCCAACCATGAGCGCGAAGAGAATGGAAACCGGCAGGCTGTAGCCGCTGTTGAGCGCCACGCCGACGGCGATGGCGGAGAGCCCGACCGTGGAGCCGACGGAGACATCGATATTGCGGGTCAGCATCACCAGCGCCGCGCCGATGGCCAGCAGGATCAGGATCTGCGAGCTGGCGAAAATCATCCCCAGCGTCTGCAAACTCAGGTACGACGGATTGAGCGCCACCAGCACGGCGAACAGCGCCAGAATGGCGAGAAACGCGCTCAGCTCGCGTTTTTTCAGTAAGATCTTCATGATTGCCCTCCAAACGCCAGCGCCATCATTCTGTCGAGGCTGACGGCATGGCGCGGCAGTTCGCCGCTGAGTACGCCCTGATGCATCACCAGCACGCGATCGGCAAGGCCGGGAAACTCATCGAGATCGCTTGAGATCATCAGCACCGCCACGTTCTGCGCCGCCACGCTTTTGATAAGCTGGTAGATATCGGCGCGCGCCGAGACGTCCACGCCGCGCGTCGGCTCGTCGACGATCAGCAATAACGGGTTGGCTTCCAGACAGCGTGCCAGCAGCACCTTCTGCTGGTTGCCGCCGGAGAGCGTGCGCACGGTTTGATCCGCATGGTTGAGCTTGATCCCCAGCGCCCGGTGATAGCGCTCCACCACCGCAGACTCCCGCTTGCGCTGCTGCCAGAGCGACGGCTCGTTCAGCGCCACGGTGTTCCAGCGGATCGGCGCGTCGAGGAACAGGCCGGACACCTGCCTGTCTTCCGGCAGGTAGACCAGGCCTTTGTCCAGACGTGAACTTACCGGTACGGCGGTGATGTCCTGGTTCTCCAGCCAGACGCGCCCCCCGCGCACAGGCCGCAGGCCATAGAGCGTTTCGGCAAACTCGGTGCGCCCGGAGCCTACCAACCCGGCCAGGCCGAAGATCTCCCCGGCGTAGATTTCAAGGCTGAGATCGATAAACCCTTCCCCGGTAAGATCCTCCACCCGGAGCACCGGAAAGTCCTGCGGCTGGGTGCGACGGTTGCCCGGTAGCGCCAGCCACAGCTTTTGCGTATCGCTGAGGGATTTCTCGCGGCTTACCGGCGTCATGGCGGCGATCAGGGCGTTATCGTCGAACTGCGCGGTTTCACCGCTGAGCACCACCGCGCCGTCGCGCATCACCGAGACGTGGCTCGACAGCATGCGAATTTCCGGCAGCTTATGCGAGATAAACACGATCCCGACGCCGAGCGCCTGCAGGGCGTGGATCTGACGAAACAGCCGTTCGGTTTCGCCCGGCGTGAGGGAGGCCGTGGGCTCGTCGAGGATCAGGATCCTGGCGTTGCGCATTAATCCGCGCAGGATCTCCACCATCTGCTGATCCGCCACTTCCAGGGTGCTGGCGGCGGCGTCGAGGTTCAGCCGGCACTGCAGCTGCTCAAGTTTCTCCGCCAGCCGCTTTTCCCGATCGCGTTCGCGCGGCAGGCGGAACAGGATGTTTTCCCGCACCGTCAGGTTGGGGAACAGCAGCGGCTCCTGCGGCACGAGGTAAATGCCGAGCCTGTGCGCCTGCACGGGCGTCAGCCGCGCATATGACTGCCCCTCGACGGAAACTTCACCCTCATCCGGCGTCTCGACTCCGGCGATGATCTTCATCAGCGTCGATTTTCCCGCGCCGTTCCCGCCCATCAGCGCGTGCACCTGGCCCGCAAGCAGCGTGAAATCAATGCCTTTTAGAACCGGCACGCCTGAGAACTGCTTGCTGATATTCCGCGCGTCGAGAAGTGGTATCATCATCGCTCCGCTATTGAACAAATGATTTTTAGATTTAATAATGTTCAAAAGCGTAGACGGTGAACTATATTTACAACCGTGCAGGGATCACAGTTTTATCGATTGGGATTCAGATAAACAAGAAACGATCGAAATGATCCGTTTTGTCGCGTGGCTCACACTTTCCCTCCGCGTCATCACGAACATATGATCTAAATTTTTATAAGAGTTCAACTATGAGCGATAAACGCACTGCGGAAGAAGGACGGTTTGCCGGGCTGGCGCTGGCGGAAGAGGAGCTGGTCGCGCGCGTGGCCTGGTGCTACTACCACGACGGGCTGACCCAGAACGATATCGGCGAGCGGCTCGGGCTGCCGCGATTAAAAATCTCCCGCCTGCTGGAGAAAGGCCGCCAGTCCGGGGTGATCCGCGTGCAGATTAACTCCCGGTACGAGGGCTGCCTGTCGCTGGAAACCGAGCTGCAGCAGCGCTTTGGCCTGAAGCTGGTGCGCGTGATGCCTGCCCTAAATACGCCGCCGATGAACGTGCGGTTAGGCATTGGCGCGGCGCAGTCGCTGATGGGCGTGCTGGAACCCGGCCAGCTGCTGGCGGTGGGGTTCGGTGAAACCACCATGAGCAGCCTGCAGCACCTGAGCGGCTTTATCAGCTCGCAGCAGATCCGCCTCGTGACGCTCTCCGGCGGCGTCGGGCCGTACATGACCGGTATCGGCCAGCTGGACGCGGCCTGCAGCGTCAGCATGATCCCCGCCCCGCTTCGCGTGTCTTCCGCCGAAGTGGCCGGGATCTTAAAACGCGAGACCAGCGTGCGGGACGTGATCCTCGCCGCCACCGCAGCCGACGTGGCGGTAGTTGGTATTGGTTCAGTAAACCAGCGCCGTGACGCCACGATCCTGCGCTCCGGCTATATCAGCGAAGGTGAACAGCTGATGTACGCCCGCAAAGGGGCGGTCGGCGACATTCTCGGCTATTTCCTCAATGCCGAAGGGGAGTGCGTTGAGGAGCTGGAGATCCACAAAGAATTACTCGGCGTCTCGCTTGATGAGCTGGCGCAGCTGCCCACCATCGTTGGCGTGGCCGGCGGGGAAGAGAAAGCCGATGCGATTTATGCCGCACTGAAGGGTCGCCGTATCAATGGCCTGGTGACGGAAGAGACGACAGCCCGCGCGGTGCTGGCTCTGGCCAAATAAGAGCCCGCCTGCGCTAACAGCGAGGCAAGCTCATGAGTTACCTTTTAGCGTTAGATGCAGGGACCGGCAGCGTTCGCGCCGTGATTTTCGATTTGCAGGGCAACCAGATTGCCGTCGGCCAGGCCGAGTGGAAACACCTGAGCGTGGAAAACGTGCCGGGGTCGATGGAGTTTGACCTCGAGACCAACTGGCAGCTGGCCTGCCGGTGTATTCATCAGGCGCTGACGCGCGCGAATCTGGGCGCGGCGGATATTCAGTCCGTCGCCTGCTGTTCGATGCGCGAAGGGATCGTGCTTTACGACCGTAACGGCGAGGCCATCTGGGCCTGCGCCAACGTCGACGCCCGCGCCAGCCGCGAGGTGGCCGAACTCAAAGAGATCCACGACAACCGTTTTGAATCCGAAGTGTATGACGTCTCCGGCCAGACGCTGGCGCTGAGCGCCATGCCGCGCCTGCTGTGGCTGGCGCACCACCGTCCGGATATTTACCGCAGGGCCGCGACTATCACCATGATCAGCGACTGGCTGGCGGCGAAGCTCTCCGGCGAGCTGGCGGTCGACCCGTCGAACGCGGGCACCACCGGCATGCTGGATCTCTTCTCCCGCGACTGGCGTCCGGCGCTTCTCGACATGGCCGGGCTGCGCGCCGATATCCTCTCCCCGGTGAAAGAGACCGGCACCGTACTGGGTGCTATAACCCGGGAGGCCGCGCAGCAGAGCGGCCTGCGCGAAGGCACGCCGGTAGTGATGGGCGGCGGCGACGTGCAGCTGGGCTGTCTGGGGCTGGGCGTGGTCCGCGCTGGACAAACGGCGGTGCTGGGCGGCACCTTCTGGCAGCAGGTGGTCAATCTGCCGCAGGTACGCACCGACCCCGACATGAACATCCGCGTGAATCCGCACGTCATCCCCGGCATGGTCCAGGCGGAGTCGATCAGCTTCTTTACCGGGCTGACCATGCGCTGGTTCCGCGACGCCTTCTGCGCGGAGGAAAAGCTGATTGCCGAGCGGATGGGGATGGACACCTATTCCCTGCTGGAAGAGATGGCCAGCCGGGTGCCGGCGGGCTCCCACGGGGTAATGCCGATCTTCTCCGACGCCATGCATTTCAAGCAGTGGTACCACGCCGCGCCGTCGTTTATTAACCTCTCCATCGACCCGGAAAAATGCAATAAAGCGACGCTGTTCCGCGCCCTGGAAGAGAACGCGGCGATTGTTTCGGCCTGCAACCTGGCGCAGATTTCACGCTTTTCCGGCGTGACGTTTGAGAGCCTGGTGTTTGCGGGCGGCGGGTCAAAAGGTGCCCTGTGGAGCCAGATTTTAAGCGACGTCACGGGCCTGCCGGTGCGCGTGCCGGAAGTGAAAGAAGCCACGGCGCTGGGCTGCGCGATTGCCGCGGGTACGGGCGCGGGGCTGTTTGCGGATATGGCCTCGACGGGCGAGCGGCTGGTGAAATGGAGCCGCGAGTTCACGCCAAACCCGGCGCACCGCGAGCTGTACGACGGCATGATGCAGAAATGGCAGGCGGTATACGCGGACCAGCTCGGGCTGGTGGACAGCGGACTGACCACGTCGATGTGGCAGGCGCCGGGGCTGGTGCGGGCAGCGGCGCCGTAAATAACGCCGGATGGCGCTACGCTTATCTGTCCTGGGGTTTTGTAGCCCCGGTAAGCGCAGCGCCACCGGGGAAGTTCTTTGAGATCTATCACAATCATTCGATCCCGCTTTTACCTTTCCGCTACCGCTGGCTAAATTAGTAACTCATCCGACCACATAACAATAATTTTACACTGGAAGAGACTATGAGCCGCTACCCGTCGTTATTCGCCCCTCTCGATCTGGGGTTCACCACACTCAAAAACCGCGTGTTGATGGGCTCGATGCACACCGGGCTCGAGGAGCATCCGGACGGGGCCGAGCGTCTGGCAGCTTTCTATGCCGAGCGCGCGCGCCACGGGGTGGCGCTGATTGTCACCGGCGGCGTGGCCCCTTCCCCTTCCGGCGTCGGCATGGAGGGCGGTGCGGTGCTGAACGATGCAGCACAGCTGCCGCATCACCGCATTGTGACCGACGCGGTACACAACGAGGGCGGTAAAATTGCCCTGCAAATTCTGCACACCGGACGCTACAGCTACCAGCCGAATCTGGTTGCGCCATCGGCCATTCAGGCGCCGATTAACCGCTTCACTCCCCATGCTCTGAGCCACGACGAGATCCTGGCGCTGATTGACGACTTCGCCCGCTGCGCCGCGCTGGCGCGTGAAGCGGGCTATGACGGCGTTGAGGTGATGGGCTCCGAAGGCTACCTGATTAACGAGTTCCTCGCCGCCCGCACCAACCAGCGCGACGACGAATGGGGCGGCGACTATGCCCGCCGGATGCGCTTTGCCGTGGAGGTGGTGCGCGCGGTACGTGAACGTGCGGGTGCGGACTTTATCATCATCTTCCGCCTGTCGATGCTCGACCTGGTGGAGGGCGGCGGGACGTTTGACGAAACCGTGCAGCTGGCGCAGGCGATAGAAGCCGCGGGCGCCACGATTATCAACACCGGCATCGGCTGGCACGAGGCGCGCATTCCCACTATTGCCACGCCGGTGCCGCGCGCGGCGTTCAGCTGGGTAACGCGCAGGCTGAAAGGAAAAGTCTCTGTTCCGCTGGTCACCACCAACCGCATTAACGATCCGCAGGTGGCGGACGATGTGATTTCGCGCGGCGATGCCGACATGGTGTCGATGGCGCGGCCGTTCCTGGCCGATGCCGAGCTGCTGTCGAAAGCGCAAAGCGGACGCGCGGATGAGATCAACACCTGCATCGGCTGTAATCAGGCCTGTCTGGATCAGATCTTCGTCGGGAAGGTCACCTCCTGCCTGGTTAACCCCCGCGCCTGCCATGAAACCAAAATGCCGGTGATCCCGGCGACAGCGAAAAAACGCCTGGCGGTTGTCGGCGCAGGACCTGCGGGCCTGGCGTTTGCGGTCAATGCCGCCTCGCGCGGGCACGGCGTGACGCTGTTTGATGCGCTGGGAGAGATTGGCGGGCAGTTTAATATCGCCAAACAGATCCCCGGCAAAGAGGAGTTCTACGAAACGCTGCGCTACTACCGCCGGATGATCGAGCTGACGGGCGTCGAGCTGCGGCTTAACCAGTTTGTCCACGCGGCGGATCTGACTGATTTCGATGAGGTGATCCTGGCGAGCGGGATCGTACCGCGCACGCCTGCGATCCAGGGTATCGATCATCCAAAAGTGCTGAGCTATCTCGACGTGCTGCGTGACAAAGCGCCGGTTGGCGAGAAGGTGGCGATTATCGGCTGCGGCGGGATCGGTTTTGACACCGCGATGTATTTAAGCCAGCCGGGCGAAGCCACCAGCCAGAACATTGCCGAATTCTGCGTGGAATGGGGTATCGACACCAGCCTCAGCCAGTCCGGCGGCCTGCGACCCGAAGGGCCACAGCTGCCGAAAAGCCCGCGCCAGATCGTGATGCTGCAGCGTAAAGCCAGCAAACCGGGCGAAGGGCTGGGGAAAACCACCGGCTGGATCCACCGCGCCACCCTGCTCTCGCGCGGGGTGAAGATGATCCCGGCGGTGAGCTACCAGAAGATCGACGACGACGGGCTGCACGTCACGATCGGCGGCGAGCCGCAGCTGCTGCGCGTGGATCATGTGATTTTGTGTGCCGGGCAGGAGCCGAAGCGGGATCTGGCGGATCCGCTGCGCGAGGCCGGTAAAACGGTGCATCTGATTGGCGGGTGCGACGTGGCGATGGAGCTGGATGCGCGGCGGGCAATTGCGCAGGGGACGAAGTTAGCTCTGGCGATCTAGGGCATTGCCGGGCGGCGCTGCGCTTGCACGGCCTACGGGTCCGAGGCCATTGTAGGCCCGGTAAGCGAAGCGCCACCGGGCAAAACAATCTTAACGACGACGTCCCAGCTTCACCGACTTCAGCACCACAAACTTATTGTTCGTCGCAATGGTGACGCAGTTACCGAAAATCTTCTTCAGCTTGTGGAAGTAGTCCAGGTGGCGATTCGCCACGATGTACAGCTCGCCGTTGATTTTCAGGCAGCGGCGCGCGTGGTGGAACATCTCCCACGCGACGTTATCCGTCAGGGCGTGCTTCTGGTGGAACGGCGGGTTGCAGAACACGGCGTTGAAGCGGAACGGCTCTACCCCCGACAGCGCGTTGTTGATCATAAACTCGCAGCGGTTCAGCGCGTCCGGCAGGTTGGTTTCTACGTTCAGACGGCTGGAGGCCACCGCCATCGGCGACTCGTCGCTGAACACCACGCTGGCTTCCGGGTTCTTCGCCAGCAGCGTCAGGCCAATCACGCCGTTGCCGCAGCCAAGATCGACAATCTCACCTTCCAGATTTTCCGGCAAATGTTCCATAAAGAAGCGCGCGCCGATATCCAGACCGGTGCGGGAGAAGACGTTCGCGTGGTTATGGATGGTCCAGTCGGTCCCTTCCAGCGTCCAGCTCAGCGTTTCTGGCGCGTCGGCCAGCTCAGGGGCGGCGAACGTACAGTTGATCAGGCGCGCTTTTTTCCAGGCCAGCGTGGTGGTGGTCGGGCCAAGGACTTTCTCGAACAGCTCCAGCGTCGAAGTATGAATATCGCGCGCTTTGGCACCCGCGATGATGCGGGTTTCTGGCGTGACGACCTTACGCAACGCGCGCAGCTGCTGCTCCAGCAGCGCCATGGTTTTTGGCACTTTGATCAGCACCACGCCCGGCGCCTGCGGGTAGTCTGCGGTGCTGTCGAGGAACTTCACGCTGGACTCTTCGATGTCGTTATGGCGAAGGTTTTCACGCGTCGCCAGCTCGCTCAGGTAGGAGTCGCCGATACTGTACGGCGTGTGTTCCGCCAGCGCACAGCCCAGGGCGCCAAACGCGTCATTCAGGATCAAAACCGGGCCGCGGATTTTAGTGTCATCCAACTGCTGCAGCAGATATTCATCCGCCGCTTCCCACGCCTGAAGCGGGTTAACGTCGTCCGTCTCCGGGAAACGTTTAAGGTTGAGTGAACGGAAACCGTTGTCTAAGTGGCTCATCGGCCCTCCTGAATGGTAAAATTTGGCGTATCCCTGAAAAGGGTGCGTGAGTATACCCGTTTTATTGTCGATTTGGGGCGTTGATGAACCAACTTACTTATCTCCAGGGCTACCCGGAGCATTTACTGACTCAGGTTCGCAGCCTGATTGCCGAGCAGAAGCTGGGCGCGGTGCTGGAAAAACGCTACCCCGGCACCCACGATTTCGCGACCGATAAGGCCCTCTGGCAGTATACGCAGGATCTGAAAAACCGGTATCTGAAGAGCGCCCCGCCGATCAACAAGGTGATGTACGACAATAAGATCCACGTGCTGAAAAACGCGCTCGGCCTGCACACCGCCGTCTCTCGCGTGCAGGGCGGTAAGCTGAAGGCGAAGGCCGAAATCCGCGTCGCGACGGTTTTCCGCAACGCGCCGGAAGCCTTTCTGCGGATGATCGTCGTCCATGAGCTGGCACACCTGAAAGAGAAAGAGCACGACAAAGCGTTCTATTCCCTGTGCTGCCACATGGAGCCGCAGTACCACCAGTTGGAGTTTGATACCCGTCTGTGGCTTACGCATTTATCGTTAAAAGGTAATGCGGAATAGCGCACGCGAATTGTCATGATGACGTGCTACAGTGGCTAAAGGTTCCCCGCTACGGAGTACGTAAACGTTTATGATACGTTTCGCAGTCATTGGAACGAACTGGATCACGCGCCAGTTCGTCGACGCCGCCCACGAAACCGGCAAACTGAAACTTACCGCAGTCTATTCCCGCAGCCTTGAGCAGGCGCAGAGTTTTGCCAACGATTACCTCGTCGAGCATCTCTTCACCTCGCTTGATGAGATGGCGCAAAGCGACGCCATTGACGCGGTCTATATCGCCAGCCCGAACTCCCTGCACTTCCCGCAAACGAAGCTGTTCCTCAGCCATAAAAAGCATGTGATTTGCGAGAAGCCGCTGGCGTCGAACATCGATGAAGTCGAAGCCGCCATTGCGTTTGCCCGCGAAAACCAGGTGGTGCTGTTCGAAGCCTTCAAAACCGCCAGCCTGCCGAACTTCCTGCTGCTGCAGCAGTCCCTGCCGAAGGTGGGCAAAGTGCGCAAAGCGTTTATCAACTACTGCCAGTACTCGTCGCGCTACCAGCGCTATCTCGACGGCGAGAACCCGAACACCTTTAATCCGGCCTTCTCTAACGGCTCGATTATGGATATCGGTTTCTATTGCCTGGCCTCTGCCGTGGCCCTGTGGGGCGAGCCGCACGGCGTCACGGCCACCGCCAGCCTGCTGGAGAGTGGCGTGGATGCGCACGGTGTCGCGGTGCTGGATTACGGTGATTTCAGCGTGACGCTGCAGCACTCCAAGGTGAGCGACTCTGTCCTGCCGAGCGAAATTCAGGGCGAAGCGGGCTCGCTGGTCATCGAGAAGATCTCCGAGTGCCAGAAGGTGAGCTTTGTGCCGCGCGGCGGCAAAGCTCAGGAGCTGACGCAGCCTCAGCATATTAACACTATGCTCTATGAGGCAGAGGTCTTCGCCCGTCTGGTGGAAGACAACGAAGTGAATCACCCAGGCCTTGCGGTGAGCCGCACCACGGCGAAGCTGCAAACGGAGATCCGCCGTCAGACCGGCGTGGTATTCCCGGCAGACGGCGTGAGCGCGGAAGTTATCGCGTAAAGCTGTGTAATGAAACGGCGCAGACCATTGACGAAACCGATGGTCTGACATATTTTGTTACCTGCAAAGGGGAGTAACTTCTTCGCCGGTGGATCGTCATTACGATGCGTGCAATACCGCATCCGGTCGCCGGGCAACCCTCGTGGTTGTAAGTGAGACCTTGCCGGAAGGCGAGGTCTATGCATAAAAAGCTAACGGCTATCGTCTTCTGACCATGGCCGTTTTTGTTTTTTATGTGTAAGGAAAATAGTATGCATTCTGTCGGCACTCCAATGTTGTGGGGCGGATTCGCGGTTGTCGTGCTCATCATGCTGGCGATCGACCTCTTTTTGCAGGGCCGTCGCGGCGCGCACGGCATGACCATGAAACAGGCCGCCGCCTGGTCGCTGGTCTGGGTTACTCTCTCCCTGCTCTTCTGCGCCGCCTTCTGGTGGTATCTGGCCTCGACCGAAGGCCGCGCGGTGGCCGATCCTCAGGCGCTCGCCTTCCTCACCGGCTATCTGATTGAAAAAGCCCTGGCGGTTGATAACGTCTTCGTCTGGCTGATGCTGTTCAGCTACTTCGCCGTGCCTGCGGCTCTGCAGCGTCGCGTACTGGTGTACGGCGTGCTGGGTGCAATTATCCTGCGTACCATCATGATCTTCGCTGGCAGCTGGCTGATTACCCAGTTCGAGTGGCTGCTGTACGTCTTCGGCGCGTTCCTGCTGTTCACCGGGGTCAAAATGGCGCTGGCGAAAGAGGACGGCTCCGCGATTGGCGATCGCCCGCTGGTGAAGTGGATCCGCGGCCATCTGCGCATGACCGACAAGATCGAGAGCGAGCACTTCTTCGTGCGCAAGAACGGCCTGCTGTTTGCCACCCCGCTGCTGCTGGTGCTGATTCTGGTTGAGCTGAGCGACGTGATTTTCGCCGTGGACAGCATTCCGGCCATTTTCGCGGTGACCACCGACCCGTTCATCGTCCTGACCTCTAACCTGTTCGCCATCCTCGGCCTGCGCGCGATGTACTTCCTGCTGGCGGGCGCGGCGGAGCGCTTCTCCATGCTAAAGTACGGCCTGTCGGTGATCCTGGTGTTTATCGGTATCAAGATGCTGATCGTCGATTTCTACCATATTCCGATCGCCATTTCGCTCGGCGTGGTGTTTGGCATTCTGATCGTGACGCTGATTATCAATACCTGGGTTAACCGCCAGCACGATAAGAAGCAGCAGGCTTAATGCGTTTTGCCCGGTGGCGCTGCGCTTACCGGGCCTACAACGTCACCCCGTAGGCCGGGTAAGCACAGCGCCACCCGGCACCTTCGTTAATCAATAGTTAAAAAACATGACGCAACACGTAAAATCCAGCATTTTACGCTTCCCTCCTTTCGCGCATTCCCTATACTCGACCAGGCAAACATTTACTTACATCCGGACATAAATGTGACTAAGAGCACATTCGGAATGGAACGCAATTTCACTCAGGAATAATGTATGAGCACACAATCGACGGGTCTTTTTGCGCGCCTGGCGCAGGGAAGTCTGGTTAAACAAATTCTGGTAGGACTGGTGCTGGGTATTCTGCTGGCCATGGTGTCAAAACCTGCTGCGGAGGCCACGGGGCTGCTCGGGACGCTGTTTGTGGGCGCCCTGAAAGCCGTCGCGCCGGTACTGGTTCTGATGCTGGTCATGGCATCGATTGCCAACCACCAGCACGGACAAAAAACCAACATTCGCCCTATTCTGTTCCTGTATCTTCTGGGAACCTTCTCTGCAGCCTTAACGGCCGTGGTGTTTAGCTTCCTGTTCCCGTCCACGCTGCACCTGACCAGCGCGGCCGGTGATATCACGCCGCCGTCCGGGATTGTGGAAGTCCTTCGCGGTCTGCTGATGAGCATGGTCTCTAACCCCATCACCGCGCTGATGAGCGGAAACTACATTGGCATCCTGGTCTGGGCGATTGGTCTGGGCTTCGCGCTGCGTCACGGCAACGAGACCACGAAAAACCTGGTCAACGATTTGTCCAACGCTGTCACCTTTATGGTGAAGCTGGTGATTCGCTTTGCGCCAATCGGTATTTTCGGCCTGGTCTCCTCCACGCTGGCAACCACCGGTTTTGACGCGCTGTGGGGCTACGCGCAACTGCTGGTTGTGCTGGTCGGCTGTATGCTGCTGGTGGCGCTGGTGATCAACCCGCTGCTGGTGTTCTGGCAGATCCGCCGCAATCCGTATCCGCTGGTGCTGACCTGCCTGCGCGAGAGCGGCGTGTATGCCTTCTTCACCCGCAGCTCTGCGGCGAACATACCGGTGAACATGGCGCTGGCGGAGAAGCTGAACCTGGATCGCGATACCTATTCCGTGTCGATCCCACTGGGTGCGACCGTGAACATGGCGGGTGCGGCGATTACGATCACTGTACTGACCCTGGCGGCGGTGCATACGCTGGGTATTCCGGTGGATCTACCAACCGCGCTGCTGCTGAGCGTAGTGGCATCGCTGTGCGCCTGCGGCGCATCCGGCGTGGCGGGCGGTTCGCTGCTGCTGATCCCGCTGGCGTGTAATATGTTCGGTATCCCGAACGAAATCGCCATGCAGGTGGTTGCCGTCGGCTTTATCATCGGCGTGCTGCAGGACTCCTGCGAAACCGCGCTGAACTCCTCTACCGACGTGCTGTTTACCGCGGCGGCCTGTCAGGCGGAAGACGCGCGTTTAGCGAAGAACGCCCTCCGCAGTTAAAAAGAAAAGCCCGGTGGCGGCTACGCCTTACCGGGCCTACAGGGTTTAGTAGGTCGGGTAAGCGCTAGCGCCACCCGACAAAGTACTTATAGCGTCACACCGCTCTTAAAGATTGCCAGCTCGCGGAAATCGTTCTTCTCGTTGCAGGTCTGCTTGCCGTTGGCAAATTCCACAATTGCATCCACGAATTCCGTCAGCAGCTGCGGCATCGCCTTGCCGTGGATAAGCTGCCCGGCATCAAAGTCAATCCAGTGTTTTTTCTTCGCCGCCAGCTCGCTGTTGGTGGCGATTTTCACCGTCGGCACAAAACCGCCGTACGGCGTGCCGCGACCGGTGCTGAACAGCACCATATGGCAGCCGGCTCCCGCCAGCGCGCTGGTGGCGACCGCATCGTTACCGGGCGCGCTCAGCAGGTTCAGACCGTGCGTTTTCAGGCGCTCGCCGTAGCGCAGAACGTCAACCACCTGGCTCGCGCCCGCTTTCTGGGTGCAGCCGAGGGATTTCTCTTCCAGCGTGGTGATCCCCCCCGCTTTGTTACCCGGCGACGGGTTCTCATAAATAGGCTGATTGTGGGCAATGAAGTACTGCTTAAAGTCGTTCACCATGGTGACGGTTTTTTCAAACGTCTCCTCGTCGCGGCAGTGGCTCATCAGAATACGTTCCGCACCGAACATCTCCGGCACCTCGGTCAACACCGTCGTGCCGCCGTTGGCGATCACATAGTCCGAGAAGCGCCCCAGCATCGGGTTGGCGGTGATACCGGACAGGCCATCAGACCCGCCGCACTCCAGACCAAACTTCAGCTCGCTCAGCTTGCCCGGCTCGCGCTTGTCGTGGCGCATCACCTCATACAGCTGATGAAGCTGTTCGACGCCCGCTTCCACTTCGTCGTCCTGATGCTGGCACACCATAAAGTGCACGCGCTCAGGGTCAAACTCACCGAGCGTCTCGCGGAAGGCGTCCACCTGATTGTTCTCGCAGCCCAGGCCAATCACCAGCACCGCGCCCGCGTTCGGGTGGCGCACCATGTTTTGCAGCATGGTTCGGGTATTGATGTGGTCGTCACCCAGCTGGGAGCAGCCGTAGGTGTGGCTGAACAGATGCACGCCGTCAGTGCCTTCGGCATCGTTGGTCTCTTTCAGGAAGCGCGTCTGGATCTGACGCGCAATCCCGTTCACGCAGCCGACGGTCGGGAGGATCCACAGCTCGTTGCGGATCCCCACGTCGCCGTTTGCGCGGCGGTAGATCTGCACCTCACGATCCGCCCCCTGCTCTTGTGCCGCAGGTAAATCAGGTTGATAGCTGTACTCGTCCAGATCGCTCAGATTTGTGCGGGCGTTGTGGGAATGGATGTATTCACCCGGCGCGATATCCGCCAGCGCGTGACCGATGGGCAGACCGTACTTCACCACGTTCTCCCCTTTGGCAATCGGGATCAGGGCAAACTTGTGTCCACGTCCAACGGACTGGCGTAACGTCACCGACTGGTTGTCGAAGGTGACTTCCGTCCCTTCGGTTAAATCTGCCAGCGCGACGGCCACGTTATCCAGCGAATGGATTTTGATGTATTGCATATCAACCTCAAACGGCCCTAGTTCAGTTCAATGGCGAAGTAGTCACGCGCATTGTTAAAGCAGATGTTTTTCACCATGTCGCCCAGCAGATGGATATCCGCCGGCGCTTCGCCTGCGTGCACCCAGCGGCCAATCATCTGGCACAGAATGCGGCGGAAGTATTCATGACGGGTATAGGACAGGAAGCTGCGGCTGTCGGTCAGCATGCCGACAAAGCGGCTCAGCAGGCCAAGCTGCGCCAGCTGCGTCATCTGACGCTCCATGCCGTCCTTCTGATCGTTGAACCACCAGCCGGAACCGAACTGCATCTTGCCCGGCATCCCTTCGCCCTGGAAGTTGCCGATCATCGTGCCCAGCACTTCGTTATCGCGCGGGTTCAGGCAGTAGAGAATGGTTTTAGGCAGCAGGTTTTGTTCGTTCTGTTTGCTCAGCAGTTTTGACAGCTCTTCCGCCAGCGGACGGTCGTTGATCGAGTCAAAGCCCACGTCCGCACCCAGCAGTTTAAACTGGCGCTGGTTGTTATTGCGCAGCGCACCGATGTGGTACTGCTGTACCCAGCCGCGACGTGCATATTCGGCACCGAGGAACACCAGTACCGCCGTTTTGAACTGCGCCACTTCGTGCTCGCTAAGCGATTCACCGGAGAGGCGACGCGCCAGAATGCCGTCCAGCTCGGCCTCGTTTGATTCCGCAAACAGCACCACGTCCAGCGCGTGGTCAGAGACTTTACAGCCGTGCGCCGCGAAGTGATCCAGACGTTTGGTCAGCGCGGTTTGCAGATCGGCGAAACGACGGATGTCGGTATCGGACACTTCCGCCAGCTTCGCCATGTAGTCGTTGAACGTGGCCTGCTCAATGTTGAAGGCTTTGTCCGGGCGCCAGCTTGGCAGCACTTTGATATCAAAAGAGGTGTCTTTGGCGACAACGGCATGATGCTCCAGGGAGTCAATCGGATCGTCGGTGGTGCCGACCATCTTCACGTTCATCTGCTTCATGATGCCGCGCGCGGAGAAGTTCTCCTGCGCCAGGAGCGCATTGCACTGGTCCCAGATTTCATCGGCGGTCGTTGGGGAGAGCAGTTTGCCGGTGATGCCAAACGGGCGACGCAGCTCAAGGTGCGTCCAGTGATAGAGCGGGTTACCGATGGTGTGCGGGACGGTCGCCGCCCAGGCGTCAAACTTCTCGCGATCGGTCGCATCGCCGGTGCACAGGCGCTCAGCCACGCCGTTGGTGCGCATCGCACGCCATTTGTAATGGTCACCCTTCAGCCAGATGTCATACAGGTTTTTGAAACGGTAATTTTCGGCAACCTGCTGCGGCGGCAAATGGCAGTGGTAGTCGAAAATCGGCTGATCTTTTGCATAGTCGTGGTACAGGCGGCGAGCAAATTTGGTATCTAACAGAAAATCGTCGGTCATAAACGGCGTCATTATCGTCTTCCTCATTACGGGAGCGTCAGAAAGCGTATGTTCATATGCTGCAAAGTTATCACACCAATTTCCACCATCCGACGTTTTTTTCGTGAGTGAGATCAATAAACGCAGACAAATACATTACCCAAATTGGAGTAAATCCTTCTACAAGCCGCGCCAGTACTGGCTTGAAGCGACACGAATAATGTCCCCACAAAGAATCATACATTTGTGATGTCACTCACCTTTTAAAGCTGTATGACAAGTTATCTTTTCGCCGTCGCAAACTATAAGCCGACGGAATGCATTCCTGGTGTCAGTTACACCAGATTTAACGGTACGGAAACCGACTTATGCAGATGACTTTTGGCAAGGTTCGGGCCGTTCCGGGACATTTCCCGGTTACGCCCCTCCCGTTACTGAACGGCTCCCGGCAACGGTCGAGCGGTTACCGTGTCCCGGCACGGCAATACTATAACGATGAGGTTTTACATGCGTAAAATTAAAGGGTTACGTTGGTACATGATCGCACTGGTGACGTTAGGCACCGTGCTGGGCTACCTGACGCGTAACACCGTCGCAGCCGCAGCGCCGACGTTAATGGAAGAGCTGCATATCTCCACGCAGCAATACTCCTACATCATTGCTGCCTATTCCGCGGCGTACACCATCATGCAGCCTGTTGCAGGCTACGTGCTGGATATCCTCGGTACCAAAATCGGCTATGCCTTCTTCGCCATCGCCTGGGCGGTGTTCTGCGGAGCCACCGCGCTGGCGGGCAGCTGGGGCGGCCTGGCGCTGGCGCGCGGTGCGGTCGGTGCGGCAGAAGCCGCGATGATCCCGGCGGGACTGAAGGCCAGTTCCGAGTGGTTCCCGGCAAAAGAGCGCTCTATTGCTGTCGGCTACTTCAACGTGGGTTCGTCCATCGGGGCGATGATTGCGCCGCCGCTGGTGGTGTGGGCTATCGTGATGCACAGCTGGCAGATGGCTTTCATCATTTCCGGCGTGCTGAGCTTCGCCTGGGCAATCGCGTGGCTGGTTTTCTATAAGCACCCGCGCGATCAGAAAAAACTCTCCGAAGAAGAACGCGAGTACATCATTGGTGGTCAGGAAGCGCAGCATCAGACCAACAACGGCAAAAAAATGACCGTCTGGCAGATCCTTGGCACCCGTCAGTTCTGGGGTATCGCCCTGCCGCGTTTCCTGGCGGAACCGGCCTGGGGGACCTTCAACGCGTGGATCCCACTGTTCATGTTTAAAGTCTACGGCTTTAACCTGAAAGAGATCGCGATGTTCGCCTGGATGCCGATGCTGTTCGCTGACCTGGGCTGTATCGTGGGCGGCTACCTGCCACCGCTGTTCCAGCGCTGGTTTGGCGTGAACCTGATCGTTTCCCGTAAGATGGTGGTCACCATGGGCGCACTGCTGATGATTGGCCCGGGCATGATCGGCCTGTTCACCAGCCCGTACGTGGCCATCGCCCTGCTGTGCATCGGTGGTTTTGCGCACCAGTCCCTGTCCGGCGCGCTGATTACGCTCTCGTCTGACGTCTTCGGTCGCAACGAAGTGGCCACCGCCAACGGCCTGACCGGGATGGCCGCCTGGACCGCGAGTACGATGTTCGCGCTGGTCGTCGGCGCGCTGGCGGATACCATCGGCTTCAGCCCGCTGTTTGCGGTACTGGCGGTCTTCGACCTGCTGGGCGCGGTGGTGATCTGGACGGTGCTGAAAAGCAAATCGGCAGAGGAGCTGGCGAAAGAGTCCCTCGGGAAACCGGCCACGCAGAGTTAGCCTTGCTGTGCCGGGTGGCGCTACGCTTACCCGGCCTACAAAACCCGCAGGCCCGTGCAAGCGAAGCGTCGCCGGGCATTTAAAGGCCGCTCAGTAGCGGCTTTTTTAATGGCAAAATCTGGAGAGTGGCACGCAAAAGTGGTATAACAAATCATCTGCCGTACCCTGTCTGGAGCGCATATGGAAATCACCGAACCACGTCGTTTATATCAACAACTTGCTGCGGAGCTGAAAGATCGCATCGAGCAAGGGGTCTATCTTGTCGGTGATAAACTTCCCGCCGAGCGCTTTATCGCGGATGAAAAAAGCGTGAGCCGCACCGTGGTGCGTGAAGCGATTATCATGCTGGAAGTCGAAGGCTACGTTGAGGTACGCAAAGGCTCCGGCATTCACGTCATTTCCAATCTGCCTAAACACTCTCCCGTCGCGGACGAAAGTCTGGAATTCGCCAGCTATGGTCCGTTTGAGCTCCTCCAGGCTCGCCAGCTGATTGAAAGCAACATTGCCGAATTTGCGGCGACGCAGGTGACCAAGCAGGACATCATGAAGCTGATGGAAATCCAGGAGAATGCCCGCAAGGAAAAATGTTTCCGCGATTCTGAGTGGGATCTGCAGTTCCACGTCCAGGTCGCCCTGGCAACCCAGAATACGGCGCTGGCGGCAATCGTTGAGAAAATGTGGACTCAGCGCGTTCACAACCCGTACTGGAAAAAACTGCACGACCATATCGATTCCCGTACCGTCGACAACTGGTGTGACGATCACGATCAAATCCTTAAAGCGCTGATTCGTAAAGATCCGCACGCCGCTAAGCTGGCGATGTGGCAGCACCTGGAAAACACTAAGCAGATGCTGTTCAATGAAACCAGCGACGACTTCGAATTTAACGCTGACCGCTATCTTTTCGCCGATAATCCCGTTGTTCATCTCGATACGGTCCCCAGTGCCGCAAAATAGATGACCTTCCCGCTGGCAGGCGCTTCGCTGCGCCTTCCGGCGAACGTGGGTAAGCAAAACATATATAGTGTCAGCCTTTGTAAATCCCCTCGCTCACTTTCTGGGCTTACGCCAAAATCAACTCACGCCTGCAAATTCTGTGACGCAGAACGTTGGGCTTTGTTACAATTGGATTCACTTCGTTATTTTGTAAGTTAGTGCTTGCTAACCAGCCAATTAACAGGGAACAGTGTTGGCCACACCGCAATGTGTCCGCGAGCGACCATAATGAAATCACAACCATGTCGCCGTGCTGTTTGTCCCGGATAACAGGCATGACGTTAACCGATTTCCAGGAACACTGAATGGAACTTTTGACCCAACTACTGCATGCCCTCTGGGCGCAGGATTTTGAAACGCTGGCCAACCCTTCCATGATTGGCATGCTCTATTTCGTCTTGTTTATGATCCTGTTCCTTGAGAACGGCTTGCTGCCTGCTGCTTTCCTGCCCGGTGACAGTTTACTGGTGCTTGTCGGCGTGCTGTGCGCCAAAGGGGCGATGGCATTCCCGCAAACTATTTTGTTACTGACCGTCGCCGCGAGTCTCGGCTGCTGGGTCAGCTACATCCAGGGAAGATGGCTGGGCAATACCCGGATCGTCCAGAACTGGCTCTCGCACCTGCCTGCACATTATCACCAGCGGGCGCACCACCTTTTCCATAAGCACGGGCTTTCTGCGCTGCTGATTGGCCGCTTTATCGCCTTTGTACGCACCCTGTTGCCGACCATTGCCGGTCTGTCGGGGCTGAGCAGCGCGCGCTTCCAGTTCTTTAACTGGATGAGCGGCCTGCTGTGGGTACTGATTCTGACGACGCTCGGCTATGCGTTGGGGAAAACGCCAGTCTTTATGAAATATGAAGACCAGCTGATGTCCTGCCTGATGCTGCTGCCTGTGGTGCTGCTCGTCTTCGGTCTGATCGGCTCGCTGGTCGTCCTGTGGAAAAAGAAATACGGAGCCAGAGGCTAACGATGGCTATCTCACCGCTCGCCCTGCGCCGTTTTGCCTGCGCCGTGATGACACTGGTGGTGCTCAGCGCCATGCTGCTGGCATGGAGCGCGCTTTCGCACCAGGAATCCACGCTAGCCATTCGCCCGGTGAACCAGGGTGCCAGCGTGCCTGACGGTTTTTCTGTCTGGCACCATCTGGACGCGAACGGGATCCGCTTTAAAAGCATCACCCCGCAGGACGATGTTTTACTGATCAAATTTGATTCCCGTGCGCAAAGTGCCGCCGCAAAAGTGGTTCTCGACCGTACGCTGCCGCACGGGTATATCATCGCTCAGCAGGAAGATGACAGCCAGCCTGCTGCCTGGCTGTCGCTGATTCGCGATACGTCGCATCGGTTTGGATAATTACCAGGATTCCGAATCTTTTCACTCACTTTGGTGAATCCCCCGTTTACTTACTATGCTTAAGTACGCGGAGCACCCCTCGAATGTACTCCGCATAACTTTGGATAGCGGCTTACGCCGCAACACAATGGAAGGTTTCGATAATGAAATTCCGCATGACTCTGGCTCTGGCCCTTTTTTCTTTAAGCACAGCATCCTTCGCAAATTCTCTCTGTCAGGAGAAAGAACAGGATATTCAGCGTGAGATCGGTTATGCCGAAAAGCATAACAATCAGCACCGTGTTGATGGTCTTAAAAAAGCGCTGAGCGAAGTGAAAGCGAACTGTTCAGACAGCAAGCTGCGTGCCGACCACCAGAAGAAAATCGCTGAACAGAAGGACGAGATAGCCGAGCGCCGTCGCGACCTGCAGGAAGCGAAAGAGAAAGGGGATGCGGAAAAAATTGCTAAGCGCGAGAATAAGTTGAAAGAAGCGCAGGACGACCTGAAAGCGCTGGAAGCTCGCGATTATTGAGTTAACGGAAATCTCAACAGGAGAGAATCATGTCAAAAGATACGACGTCTGAACATCTGCGCGCTGAACTGAAATCCCTGGCCGATACCCTGGAAGAGGTGCTGAACTCCTCTGCTGACAAGTCAAAAGAAGAGGTCAGCAAGCTGCGCAGCAAGGCGGAGCAGGCGCTGAAAGAGAGCCGCTATCGCCTGGGTGAAACCGGCGATGCGCTGGCAAAACAGACCCGCGAAGCGGCCGCGCGTGCGGACGAATATGTGCGTGATAATCCATGGACGGGTGTCGGGATTGGTGCCGCAGTCGGTGTGGTACTGGGTGTCCTGCTGACGCGTCGTTGATATGGAAGATCCTCGTCACGCACAAGGGCCTGCTAACAACGTCCTCGGCATCGGCCAGCGTATTTTGACGACGCTGGTCGGGATTGCCGAAACGCGCGTCCGGCTGGCAGTGGTCGAACTGGAGGAGGAGAAAGCGAACCTCTTCCAGATGCTGCTGATGCTTGGACTGACCATGCTCTTCGCCGCGTTTGGTCTGATGAGCCTGATGGTGTTAATCATCTGGGCCATTGACCCGCAGTACCGTCTTAACGCCATGATTGCCACGACCGTCGTTCTGCTGGTCGCGGCGCTGATTGGCGGCATATGGACGCTGCGTAAAGCGCGTAAGTCCACGTTCCTGCGCCATACGCGTCAGGAGCTGGCTAACGATCGCGCCCTGCTGGAGGATGACAAGCCGTGAGCGGTAAAGCCGAACGTCAAAAGCGAAAAGCGTACCTGCTAAGCCAGATCCAGCAGCAACGGCTGGATCTGTCGGCCAGCCGTCGCGACTGGATTGACGCGACGCGACGGTTTGACCGGGGCTGGAACACCTTCCTGAGCCTGCGTTCATGGGCGCTGGTCGGCAGCAGCGTGATGGCTATCTGGACGGTTCGTCATCCAAATATGCTCATCCGCTGGGCGCGCCGGGGTTTTGGTGCCTGGAGCGCCTGGCGTCTGGTGAAAGCCACGATCCGTCAGCAGCAATTACGCTAGCCTTCTCGCCGGGTGGCGGCTACGCCTTACCCGGCCTACTCGCACGCGTAGGCCGGGTAAGCGCAGCGCCACCCGGCAAAACCCTCCCCCTCCCTTACTCAATATCTTTGAAGAAGATTGACAGTTTTCCTTGCTAACAATCGCCCACCGTCACGTTTATGATGCTCTCCATCGACAGCAACGACGCGGTATCTACCCGGAATTGCAGACAAATAACGTTCAGCCGCTGATGTGGTTTCCTGGAGAGTAAAATGAAAAAATTAGAAGATGTTGGTGTACTGGTCGCGCGTATTCTGATGCCAATTCTGTTCATCGTGGCAGGTTGGGGCAAAATCACCGGTTATGCGGGTACCCAGCAGTATATGGAAGCCATGGGCGTTCCGGGGTTCCTGTTGCCACTGACCATTCTTCTTGAGTTCGGCGGCGGCCTGGCAGTGCTGTTCGGCTTCCTGACCCGCACCACCGCGCTGTTTACCGCAGGCTTCACCCTGCTGACCGCGTTCATCTTCCACAGCAACTTTGCGGAAGGCGTGAACTCACTGATGTTCATGAAAAACCTGACCATCGCGGGTGGCTTCCTGCTGCTGGCCGTCACTGGCCCGGGCGCATACAGCATCGACCGTCTTCTGAATAAGAAATGGTAAGCACGCTATACTGAATAAACACAAAGCGAGGAGACATCTCCTCGCTTTTGCTATCTGACGGAGGAGAAAAAATGGGACAACTCGTAGACGGCGTCTGGCAGGATGTCTGGTATGACACCAAATCCACCGGAGGTCGCTTTAAGCGCTCTGTTTCGGCCTTCCGTAACTGGCTGACCGCCGACGGCGCACCAGGCCCGAGCGGCGAAGGCGGCTTCGCGGCTGAGAAAGATCGTTATCATCTTTATGTTTCCCTCGCCTGCCCGTGGGCCCACCGCACGCTGATCGTGCGCAAGCTTAAAGGTCTCGAATCCTTCATTCCGGTTTCCGTGGTCAACCCGCTGATGCTGGAAAATGGCTGGACGTTTGACAGTGATTTCCCTGCGGCAACCGGCGACGATCTTTATCACCACGATTTCCTGTACCAGCTCTATCTGCGCGCCGATCCGCACTACACCGGGCGCGTGACCGTGCCGGTGCTGTGGGACAAGAAAAACCAGACGATTGTCAGCAATGAGTCTGCGGAAATCATCCGCATGTTCAATACCGCGTTTGACGCGCACGGCGCCCGTGCCGGAGATTACTATCCGGTGGAGCTGCGCGAGAAAATTGATGAGCTGAACGGCTGGATTTACGACAACGTCAACAACGGTGTCTATAAGGCCGGTTTCGCCACCAGCCAGGAAGCGTATGACGAAGCGGTCGGAAAGGTGTTTGAATCGCTGGAACGCCTGGAACAGATCCTGGGCCAGCATCGCTACCTGACGGGCGATCGCCTGACGGAAGCGGACATTCGCCTGTGGACCACGCTGGTTCGCTTTGATCCGGTCTATGTCACCCACTTTAAGTGCGACAAGCACCGCATCAGCGATTACCTGAACCTGCATGGTTTCCTGCGCGACATCTACCAGATGCCGGGCATCGCGGAGACGGTCGACTTCGACCATATTCGCACCCACTATTTCCGCAGCCACAAGACCATCAACCCGACGGGTATTATCTCCATCGGTCCGTGGCAGGATTTGGATGAACCGCACGGGCGCGACGTCCGTTTTGGATAAATAGTAAGGGCATCACCAGATGCCCTTTTTTAATTCACAATCTCCATCTATTCTTACCTCGATCGCTTAGGAAACAAGTGATTGACTGACTAATGAGGCAAGGAAAATGGACTGGTATTTAAAAGTACTGCGCAACTACATTGGATTTGGTGGCCGCGCCCGCCGCAAAGAGTACTGGATGTTCGTTCTGGTGAACTTCATCCTCATCATGGTGCTGGGTATTGTGGATAAAATTCTTGGCTGGGAGCGGGCTGGCGGTGAGGGCGTGCTGACCACCATTTATGGCCTGTTAGTCCTGCTGCCATCGTGGGCGGTATTGTTCCGTCGGCTGCACGACACCGATCGTTCGGCGTGGTGGTTATTGCTGCTGTTGATCCCGATCGTGGGCTGGATCGTGATTCTTATCTTCAACTGCCAGAGCGGCACCCCAGGTGAAAACCGCTTTGGTCCGGATCCTAAGATCGTCGCGTAAATTACTGCCCGGTGGCGCTTACGCTTACCGGGCCTACTCGTTTATTTATTGTGGTGGGCGAAGAGTTTGGGTATTTCGCGCAGGCACCATGATTTGGCTTCGCCCATGCTGTCGCGACGCCACGCCATAATGATATCCACTTCGCTGGTGTACTCCGGACTCACGACCCGCAGCCGCCCTTCCGCAATATCTTTCTCCACAAACGGGTACGGCATCGTCGCCACGCCCAGACCGGCCAGCAGCGCCTGCCGTTTGTCTTCCAGTGAGGTCACCGTCAGACGTGGCTGCTTATCCAGCAGCTGCACCGTCAGCACCGGACGCTCGCGCGCGGTATCCGCGACCGCCACGCCGCGATATTTCACGCGCGTCACTTCAGAGAGCGGCTCCGGCTCCTGGTGAATCGGATGGTTGGGGGCGGCAACGTAGACGTTCATGACGCTGTAGAGCTTGCGCGAGTTGATTTCCGATGAGGAACGGAAGTGCATGTCCGGCGCAATAACGATATCCGCCCTGCCCGTCTCCAGACGTTCCCACGCCCCTGCCAGCACCTCGGTGATGATCGACAGCTGCGTATTGGCCTTCGCCGCCAGGCGGTCCACCAGTGGAAACAGCGCTTCGGTCGGCACCAGCGCTTCGGTCACGAGCGTCAGATGGGTTTCCCAGCCGCGCGCCAGCGCTTCGGCGTCGGTCGTCAGCTTATCCGCCGCTTCCAGCAGCACGCGGCCGCGCTCCAGCAGCATTCGGCCGACATTGGTGAATTTTGTTCGATGACCGGAGCGGTCAAACAGCACCACGTCCAGCTCTTCCTCCAGCTTCTGCATGGTGTAGCTCAGCGCAGACGGAACGCGTCCCAGTTCATCGGCCGCCGCCGCAAAACTGCCGCGCCGGTCAATCGCGTCCATGACGCGAAGCGCCTCAAGCGTCAATGCTCTCTCTTTAGCCATCTCGTTCTCATTCAGGAAATTTGAACATACCAGGCAGAATATCTGGCTAACAATGAAGCGTCCATACCTTTACCATTGTTTTAGTGTAAAGAGAGGTCAAGTTTATGATTACGACAAGAACAGCTAAACAGTGCGGACAAGCCGATTTCGGTTGGCTGCAGGCCCGCTACACCTTTTCCTTTGGACACTACTTTGACCCTAAACTCCTCGGTTACGCTTCACTGCGCGTGTTGAACCAGGAAGTGCTCGCCCCGGGCGCCTCCTTCCAGCCGCGTACGTACCCGAAAGTCGATATCCTGAACCTGATCCTGGAAGGCGAGGCAGAATACCGCGATAGCGAGGGCAATCATGTCCAGGCAAAGGCTGGCGAAGCGCTGTTAATTTCCACGCAGCCGGGCATCAGCTACAGCGAGCATAACCTCAGCAAAGACAAAACGCTGACCCGCATGCAGCTGTGGCTCGACGCCTGCCCTGAGCGGGAAAATCCGCTGGTACAGAAGTTAGATTTAACGGGCGATAAGCAACAGCTGATTGCATCCCCTGATGGCAGTAAAGAGAGCCTGCAGCTGCGTCAGCAGGTGTGGCTGCACCATATCGAGCTGAAGAAAGGTGAGCAGGCAAGCTTCCAGCTTCACGGCCCGCGCGCCTATCTGCAGTCGATTCACGGTACGGTGCATGCGGTGACGCACGCGGAAGAGAAAGAAGCGCTCACCTGCGGCGACGGCGCGTTTATTCGTGATGAAGCGAATATTACCCTGGTGGCGGATACGCCGCTGCGCGCGCTGTTGATTGATTTGCCGGTTTAAAGAACGCCCTCACCCTAACCCTCTCCCACAGGGAGAGGGAACCGATAGAGCCCTGAACTCGCTACACCTTACTCGCCATGATCTCAATAATCTGCCGGTCCGTGGCCTGCATCGAGCGGCACGCCAGCGCGCACAGGTTCGCGATCGACTGCTCCACATCGTGCGCGACAATCCCCTCGTTGCCCGTCACGCCCGACTCATCCAGCGCCATCATCACCGCTTTCCAGGCGCTACTGACGCTGGTGGAGACCTTCATGGCGCAGCTGTTTGACGCCCCGTCGCAGATCATCCCGCTGACGTCACCGATCATACTGCCGATCGCCATCGCGATGGTCTGGTAACGGCCACCCATCAGCCACGCCATGCCCGCCGCAGCGCCCATCGCCGCCGTTGTCGCCGCACACAGTGCGGACAGGCGCGGAAGCTGATAATGGATATAGATCGCCGACAGATGCGACAGCATCAGCGCCCGCGCCAGCCGTTCGTCACCGGCCTGAAGGTGCTCAGCCACAACAACGACGGGCATGGTGGCGGTGATCCCCTGGTTACCGGAGCCCGAATTGCTCATCGCCGGCAGCGTTGCGCCCCCCATCCGGGCATCCGAGGCGGCGCTGGTGCGAATAACAATGTCTGAACCCAGATCCTGCGCCAGCCATCCGCGCGAGCGCTGCTTCTCAAGCGTTGCGCCAATATGCAGCCCCCACTTCCCGCGGAGCCCTTCGCGGGAGAGCGCATCGTTCAGTTGCCCTGCTTCCAGGATGAAGCGAATGGCCTCAAACGGCACCTGCTCGACAAATTCCAGGATCTGCGACAGCGTAGCGTGTGACAGTACCGCCAGCGGGTCGTCATCCACCTCGGTCACGGGCTTATCCAGCGTAAAGCGCGTTTCCTCCTGGCAAACCACTTCCACCACCCGGGTATGCCCGCCCGCGATGGTCACCATTGCCGAGAGATCCCCGGCATAAACGCAGGCGCGGGAATAGAGGATCTCATCGCAGGGCTCCTGCAGTTTTACCTGCACTTGCCCTGCCTCAAGCAGGGCTTTGGCGCGGACCAGTGCATCGGCTGTGGCATTTTTCAACACCTCCAGTCCGGCGTGCGCGTTACCGCCAATCGCGCCCAGCGCCGCCGCAATCGGTAATCCGACCATGCCGGTACCCGGCACCGTTACGCCCAGCCCGTTTTTCATCAGGTTCGGCGAGACCCACGCCTCAATCCGTGTGACCTCCCCCGGCAGGAGGTCTGCGGCAATCGCACAGGCCAGTGCCAGAGAGACGGGCTCGGTGCACCCAAGGGCAGGCTTCACTTCTTCCTGCACCGCGCGAATAAATTGATTCCATAAAGGATGAGTTTGCTCAGACATCGTTACGACCTTAATGACCCTCAGGAGAATGCGAGGAAAGGAGAAACACAAAGCAGCAGTCCGGTGATGACAATAATCACCAGCGATACGCCTTTATATTTATGCAGCGCCGGTACCTTGTAGACCAGCCATGCCGGGATCAGACAGCCCACCATGCCGAAGATGGGGCTGCAAATGGAGGTGAAGCTCAACACCGGCGCGTTCAGGACTATCGCGCTCCAGGCCAGCAGAATGGCGAACAGCATAATCCCGCGCTGGACGGCGTTTTCATTGATTCTTTCTGCCGGCATTTTGCGGCGCAGGATGTTCATGACGATACCCTGCGTGGCCTCGCGGAAGCCGAGGTAGACGCCGAAGAACGCGGTCATCACGGCGAAGATATTGAGGATCACGCTGACGATTTTGACCCAACCCGCGCCGTCGCCGCTGATAAACTGCGCCGCAATCGCCAGGGCAGAGATATTCTGCTCGTAGGCTTTGACCGCCTCATCGTGCCCCATCGCCAGGGTGAAAGAGACGGCATAGAAGAAGACCGTCACAAACAGGACGCCAAAAGCAATGTTCATCGCCCGCAGCGCCTTATGACGCGCCACCTCCACCGATTTTTCACGCGAGCGGTAAGAGATCACCATCGGGCTCAGGGTCTGAATAAAGAGAATGGAGGTTAAGGTAAAGGGCAGCGTAATGATGGCGTTTTTAATCAGCAGCCCCAGCGGCGGCAGCATGCCCACGTTGGCTAAATGCCAGAGGCCGATCATTGACAGCCCCAGCGCCGCAACGACAAACAGCTTGGTAAGCACCATCAGGCTTGAAACTTTAAACAACAGCTTTTCACCGCGTGAAGAAATCGCGACCAGAATGCAAATCAGGAATAAACCGTAGAACGGATTTTCCGAGAGCAAACCGTCGGTCACGCCGAAGGTGTGCAAATACGAGGCGCTGTCGTTGGTAATGGCCGTGGAATAGACAAACATCCAGATCACCAGCATCACGAAATAGAGCGCACCTAATAAAATCCCCCAGTTCTTACCCAAATACCCGCTAATTACGCTCGGGTAGTCTTTGCATTCCGGGGATTCTGCCAGCGTGTTAATAAACAACCGTTGGAATAAATACATGGCGGGATAACCAATAATGGACGAGAGCAAAAAGACCCACAGCCCCATTAATCCGACTTGTACCGGGAGAAAAACAATCCCCGCGCCAATAGCCATTCCGATACTCATGATGACCCAACCCGTGTCGGTGCTGTCGAATTTGATCGCCTCTCGCCACTCGCTTTCACTCATTCCCGCCCGCCTTGCCGCGGGGGAATCATTCACAATGACACTGCTGTTTGTTGCCGTATCCATGGGGCACTCGCTTATTTTGTAGGGTAAACAGTTGTTTTTATAAGGTTCCGATCGCCAGCGATGGCGATTCAGATGGCAGCAGGTGCTTGTTATTGATGTGAGAAAATATTAACCGGAGCGAGGGTAATGGTGCCAACTTACTGATTTAGTGTATGATGGTGTTTTTGAGGTGCTCCAGTGGCTTCTGTTTCTATCAGCTGTCCCTCCTGTTCAGCTACTGAAGGCGTGGTGCGTA